>SBFT01000057.1 GCA_006227805.1 Paracoccaceae bacterium | reverse complement strand
TAGATCAGCGTGATCGCGGTGGCCGAACCCGTCGTCGTCGGGATCAGGTTCATCAGGGCCGAGCGCGCGCGGCGCATGTCCTTGGCGGGACGGTCCACGATGGTCTGGGTGTTGGTCACGTCATGGATCGTGGTGATCGATCCATGCCGGATGCGCAGCGCCTCGTGGATGACCTTGACCACCGGGGCAAGGCAGTTGGTGGTGCAGGAGGCCGCCGTGACCAGGCTCTGCGAGCCGTCATAGAGGGCGTGGTTGACCCCGTAGACCAGGTTCAGCGCGCCGCCATCCTTGACCGGAGAGGACACCACCACCTTCTTCACCCCGGCGGCGTAATAGGGCGCGACCTTGGCGGCGGTCTTGAAGACCCCGGTGCAATCGATGACCAGATCGACGCCCATCTCGGCCAGCGGCAGCGCTTCGATGGTCCTTTCATGGGTCAGGCGGACGGTCCGGCCATCCAGCACCAGCGCGCCTTCCGCCGCCGCGACAGGGGTGCGCCAGCGACCGTGGACGCTGTCGAACTCCATCAGCAGGGCATGTTGGTCGGCATCGCCTTGCGCATCGTTCAGAAGCACGATCTCGCCGCCTGCGCCGGTGTCGATCAGGTCGCGCAGGACGAGTTTTCCGACGCGGCCGAGGCCGTTCAGGGCAATCCGGGTCATGGGTTCAGGCCTTTGTGGTGGAGTCGAGGCCTATGGCATCGACGCGGGATTGGAGCGAGAGGCGGCTCAGCTGGTCGAACGGCAACGCGACGAAGGCCATGATCCGACGGCGCAGCGCGGCATAGGTCTGGGCGAAGACCAGCGCCTTTTCGGCGTCCGTGCCGGTGGCCTTGACCGGGTCGGGCAGGCCCCAGTGGCCGGTGATGGGCTGACCGGGCCAGGGCGGGCATTCCTCGGCCGCCGCCGTGTCGCAGACGGTGAAGACGAAATCCATCACGATGGACCCCGGCTTCTGGAACTCCGAGATATGCTTTGAGCGCAGTCCGGACGTGTCGTGGCCGTTGCGCCGCAGGATCTCGAGTGCGAAGGGGTTGAGGTCCGTGTTGGGGCGCGTTCCGGCGGAGAAGGCCTGGAACTTTCCCTTGCCCAGGTCGCGCAGAAGCGCCTCGGCGAAGATCGACCGGGCCGTGTTGCCCGAGCAGATGAAGAGCACGTCGAAATCGGTGTCGCGCAGGGGGGACGTCATTCTGGCGGTATCCTTCTGAGACGAAAGGAGCTGGGAGACGAGATCGGGCCGGGCCCGGCCGACATCGAGGGCGAGATAGCCGATCAGCCCCTCGGTCGCGTCGAGATCGACCGCGTAGAAGAGCGATCGTCCCTGCCGTTCGACCCCGACCAGGCCGCAGGCGGTCAGGTCCGCCAGGTGATGCGAGAGGGTGTTCTGCTTCAGGCCCAGCGCCTGCGCCATCTCGGTCGGGCGGACGCCTTGTGGGGCGAAGCGCATCAGCAGGCGAAAGACGGCCAGGCGGCCGGGATGGCCGAGGGTGGCGAAGGCATGGGCGGCGTGGTTCTGTTCCATATTTCCCGATTAACGGAAATATGATCGCCCGTCCAATGAAGGTTTCATGACGGAAGGGCCGGGCGCGGACCTGCTTGCGGTCCGTCCCGCGCGCGCCTCCGGGGCCTCAGGCCGGAAGCCGGGACAGGACATCGGCCAGCATGTCCGGCAGGGCCCTGAAGTCGTCGAAGGCGGCGACATGGGGCAGGTCCTCGACCGCGGCCTTGCGATAACCGCGGGTGAAGAGCAAGAAGGGAACGCCGGCCCGTCTTGCCGTCTCGGCGTCGGTCTCGCTGTCGCCCACGTAGATCCGCGGTCCCGGTCCCATCTGGTCGAAGGCTGCCAGCAGTGGCAAGGGATCCGGCTTGCGCACGGGGAGGCTGTCGCCGCCGATCACGGTCGGGAAGAAACGGTCCAGTCCGAAATGCCGGATGACCGCAAGGCAGGGGCGATGCGGCTTGTTCGTGCAGAGCCCCAGCGCGTGATCCGCCGCCAAACGGACCAGTGCCTCCTCGACGCCGGGATAGGGCCGGGTCAGCGACACCGCATCGTCATAGCGCGCGACGAAGTCCTTCAGCATTGCGGACTGTTCGCTGTCCGGAATACCGCGCGCGGCGCGCAGCTTCTCGATGAAGACCGGCGCGCCCTGTCCGATGAAGCCCGTCGCGGTCGCCAGGTCGATCGGCGGCAGATCGCGCGCCCGCAGAAGCTGGTTCGCGATCCCCTGGATGTCGGGGGCGCTGTCGATCAGCGTGCCGTCGAGGTCGAAGACGATGTTGGCTTTCACTTGGTCCGTATCCTTCCTGTGATGATCTACGCCCGGGCCAGCCGGGTCGGGCCTCAGATCCGCGGCAGCCGCCAATCGGGCCGGATGCCCGCGCGTTCGCAATAGTCCCGGCTCTCGCGTCCGGCGAAGAGACCGTCGGCCGTCACCAGAACCGTACGCCAGCCGAAGGCAGCGGCGCCCAGGATGTCGGTGTGCAGCGTATCGCCGCACATGGCGATCCGGTCGCGCGCGACGCCGGGCAGCGTGGCTTCGACCAGCGCATAGACGTCCTGGAACGGCTTGCCGAAGAAGCTGACCCGCCCGGGGAAGGCGTCCTCGACCAGGTGCCCGAAATGGCCGGGTTCCAGGGTGAAGCCATGTTCCCGGGGGGCCGCCAGATCGGCATTGGCGACGATGACGGGCCTGGGATCGCGCGCCATCGAGGCCATGAGGATGGCCTGCCGCGTATCGCTCCACAAGGCGGAGGAGAGAAACAGGAACGCATCCGCCGCGTCGTAGTCGTCCGGGGCATCGCCCAGCCGGATGAACGGGCGGCGGATATCGCCCAGCCCGTCGCCTTCGGCCGCGATCACGCCCAGCCGCCCCGCCGGCAGGCGATGCAGCGCGGCCTGCCGGCTGGTCACGATCTCGACTGGGTCGAGCGCCAGACCGAGGCGCCTGAACTTGGCCACCGCGCCGGCGTGATCCTGGCTGGCCGCGTTGGTCAGCACGCGGATCCGGCACCCGCGCTCCCGAAGCGCCTGCAAGCGGCGGTCGGCGCCCTCGATCAGGTGGTCGCCGACGTTCAGAACGCCGAAGGCATCGAAGACGAAGGCGTCGACTTCGCCCGTGATGTCGAGAAGCGTGGCGATGTCGGCGGTCCGGGGTGCTGTCGTCATCCGGGGCAGACGCGGACGCACCTCCTCGTAGCGTCGAAAGATGGTGTCCGCGTCCAGCATCGGTCTTCCGTCGAATACTTCGCTTGTCCCAAGGGGTGGGGTGCTTTCAGCGCATCAAAGACACCATCGGACCGCGTCTTTCAAGAAGATGCGGGACGGTTTTCCGGGACGATGCAAACGATTGCCCTGATCGGGCAAGCTTGTCATAGTCGCGTTGCGTTGCGGTATTAGCCGACTACCGTTTTGACAATATCCTTGGGGGGATCACCATGAAAGTTTACACTGCCCTTGCGGTCGCGACTGCGCTGGCCATCGCGCTGCCCGCACATGCGGAATTCAAGCTCGACGACCGGTTCACCGATGCGGACGGCGATCTGATCGCGGACATTCCGACCGATGCGGCGCAACTGGTCGATCCGGGCACGCTGATCTTCGCCTATACCCCGGTCGAGGATCCGGCCGTCTATGCCGAAGTCTGGCAGGGCTTTCTCGACCACATGGCGGCGGTGACCGGCAAGAGCGTCCAGTTCTTCCCCGTGCAGTCGAACGCCGCGCAGATCGAGGCGATGCGCGCGGGCCGGCTGCATGTGGCAGGCTTCAACACCGGATCGAACCCGCTGGCCGTGGCCTGCGCGGGCTTCCGGCCCTTCGCGATGATGGCGGCCGCGGACGGCTCGTTCGGCTACGAGATGGAGATCATCACCCATCCGGGCTCGGGGATCGAGAAGGTCGAGGACCTGAAGGGCCAGAAGCTGGCCTTCACCTCCGAGACGTCGAACTCGGGCTTCAAGGCGCCCTCGGCGATCCTGAAGGCGGAATACGGCCTGGTGGCGGGAGCAGATTTCGAACCCGTCTTCTCGGGCAAGCACGACAACTCGATCCTGGGCGTCGCCAACAAGGACTATCCGGCGGCGGCCATCGCCAACTCGGTCAAGGCCCGTATGCTGGAACGCGACGTGGTCAAGGAAGACCAGCTGGTGACGATCTATACCTCGGAGACCTTCCCGACGACGGGCTATGGCGTCGCCCACAACCTGACCCCCGAACTGCAGGAGAAGATCAAGGAAGCCTTCTTCTCGTTCAACTGGGAGGGCAGCGCGCTGGCCGAGGAATTCAGCAAGTCCGGCGAAGCGCAGTTCATCCCGATCACGTTCAAGGACAACTGGTCCGTGATCCGCACGATCGACGAAGCCAACGACGTCGTCTACGAGTGCAGCTGATCCCAGAACGGTGACGATCGCGCCACGGGCGGCCCGGTGCCGCCCGTGGCCCTTTGCAAGAAAGGTTTCCCGGGATGCTGATCCTCGATGGTCTGTCGAAGACCTACAAGACCGGCGATGCCGCGTTGCGCAACGTGTCGCTGAAGGTGCCCAAGGGCCAGATCATGGGCCTGATCGGGCCGTCGGGGGCGGGGAAATCCACCCTGATCCGCTGCATCAACCGCCTGGTCGAGCCGACCGCCGGCAAGGTCCTGCTGGGCGACGTGGACCTTGTGGGCCTGGGCAAGGCCGATCTGCGCCGCCAGCGCCGCCGGATCGGGATGATCTTCCAGGAATATGCGCTGGTCGAACGCCTGACGGTGATGGAGAACGTCCTGTCCGGGCGGCTAGGCTATGTGCCGTTCTGGCGCAGCTTCCTGCGGAAATACCCGCCCGGTGACATCCAGCGCGCCTATCAACTGCTGGATCGCGTGGGCCTGATGGAACATGCCGACAAGCGCGCGGATGCCCTTTCGGGCGGGCAGCGCCAGAGGGTCGGCATCGCCCGCGCGCTGGCGCAGGACCCCGAACTGCTGCTGGTGGACGAACCCACCGCCAGCCTCGACCCGAAGACCAGCCGCCAGATCATGCGCCTGCTGACCGAGATCTGCGCCGAGCGCGGCCTTCCGGCCATCGTCAACATCCATGACGTGCCGCTGGCCCAGCAGTTCATGCAGCGCATCGTCGGCCTGCGCGCGGGCCGCGTGGTGTTCGACGGCACCCCCGACCAGCTGACCGAAACCGTCCTGACCGAGATTTACGGAGCCGAGGACTGGACCGCCATGCGCAAGGGCGCCGAGGATGACCGCGCCGCCGAGGCCGATGCCGCGCGCCAACTGGCGGGTCTTGGCGCATGACGGCGCCCGCCTATCCGCGCCAGTGGCGCCGCCCGCCGCAGATCTTCACCCACCGAGGCTGGCGCATCGCGCTGCAACTGGGGTTCGTGATCTGGTTCCTGGCCGCCATCGGCACCATCGACATCAACCCCGCCCGCATCGCCGAAGGCTGGTCGCGGGGCCTGCGCTTTGTCGAAGGGTTC
>SBFT01000394.1 GCA_006227805.1 Paracoccaceae bacterium | reverse complement strand
TTCGCCACATGGCTTCCCGGGCCGGATTGCCCCAGCGCCGGGTCGCCATGCCAGCGCGCGGGATCGGAGGGGGCGAGCCTGACCCAGGCCGCCACCCCGATCACGGCGAGCGCGAGCAGCAGAAGCGCCGTCTTCATCCCCGCCGTGTCCAGCCGTAGAGGCAGACGAGTTCCATCGCGACATGGGCCCCGGCGATGGCCGTGGCCCCGGTCGTGTCGTAGGGGGGAGAGACCTCCACCACGTCGCCGCCCGCGAGGTTGATGCCCGCGAGGTCGCGCAGGATCGCCGCCGCCTGCCAGCTTGCCAGCCCGCCCCAGACCGGCGTGCCGGTTCCGGGCGCAAAGGCCGGGTCGAGCGCGTCGATGTCGAAGGTCAGGTAGCAGGGCCCCTGCCCCACGATCTCCTTCACCCGCCGCGCGACCTCGGCGGGGCCCGCGCGGTGCACCTCGGCGGCGTCGATGACGTTGACGCCGAGATAGTCGTCGCAGTCGGTGCGGATACCCACCTGCACCGACCGCCTCGGATCGACGAGGCCGGTCTTCACCGCCTTGTACATCATCGTTCCGTGATCGATGCGCGTCAGGTCGTCGTCGGACCAGAGGTCGGAATGCGCGTCGAACTGGATCACGGCCATCGGCCCGAACTTCTCGGCATAGGCCCGGAGAATCGGGAAGGTGATGAAATGGTCGCCGCCGAGCGTCACGCTGCCCGCCCCCGATGCGAGGATCGTCGCGATATGTTCGGTCACGCGGCCCGGAAACTCGGAGGTCTTCGCGTAGTCGAAGGCCATGTCGCCGTAGTCGGCGATTGCCAGCTCCTCAAGCGGGTTGTAGCCCCAGCCATAGGGCGGATCGTAGGGCTGGAGGGTGGAGGCTTCGCGGATCGCGCGGGGCCCGAAACGGGTGCCCGGCCGGTGCGTCACCGCCTGGTCGAAGGGGATGCCGGTGATCGCGAGGTCGACGCCGGTCAGGTCCTTGGTATAGCGCCGCCGCAGGAACGACGTGGCGCCGCCGAAGGCGTTCTCGAAACTCGGGCCCTTCAGGTCCTCGCGCGTGAAGGCCTGATCGATCTGTGACTTTGCATCTTCCAGTGCCATTTGGCGAAACCCCTTATGCCAGCGGTTGCGCGCGTTCGACCAGGCGCGCCAAGAAGGACGCGCCGACGGGTGCGACCGCGTCGTTGAAATCGTATTCCGGGTGATGCAGCCCCGCCCCCGGCCCCTGGCCGAGGAACAGGTAGGCGCCGGGGCGCCGCTCGAGCATGTAGGAAAAGTCCTCTGCCCCCATCTCGCGCCCCGCATCGGCGATCACGCGGTCCGCGCCCGCCACGTCGCGGGCGATGCCGGCGGCGAAGGCGGCCTTCTCGGCGTCGTTGACCGTGGCGGGGTAGCCGATCTCGTAGTCGAGTTCCGCCTCGACCCCGTAGGACAGCGCCTGGCCCCGCACGATCGCCTCCATCCGGTCCATGACCATGGTCCGGACATGGGCCGCGAAGGTCCGCACCGTGCCGTTGATGTAGGCGGTGTCGGGGATCACGTTGTCGACGGTGCCGGTATGGATCTGCGTCACCGACACGACCAGGTCTTCCAGCGCGTAGTGGTTGCGGCTGACGATGGTCTGGATCGCCTGGGCGATGCCGCAGGCGGCGATCACGGGGTCGCGCGTCTCGTGCGGCATGGCGCCATGACCGCCCCGCCCCCGGACATGGACATGGAACGTGTCGACCGCCGCCATGATCGGCCCCGGCGTGGTGTAGAAGCTGGCCTCCTCGACCCCGGGCGCGTTGTGGAGCGCATAGACCTGGGCGATGTCGAAGCGCTCCAGCACGCCCTCCTGCACCATGACCTGCGCGCCGCCGCCCGCCTCCTCGGCCGGCTGGAAGATCAGCGCCACGCGGCCCGCGAAGTTGCGCGTCTCGGCCAGGTATCGCGCCGCCCCCAGCAGCATCGCGGTATGCCCGTCGTGCCCGCAGGCATGCATCCGGCCCGCATGTTCCGAGGCATAGGGCAGTCCTGTCGCCTCGGCGATGGGCAGCCCGTCCATGTCGGCGCGCAGCCCGATCGTGGGGCCGGGGGCGCGCCCGTCGATGATCGCCACGATGCCGGTGCGCGCGATGCCCTCGTGCACCTCGTCCACGCCGAAGTCGCGCAGGCGCGCGGCGACGAAGGCCGCCGTCTTCGGACAGTCGAGACCCAGTTCCGGGATCCGGTGCAGATGCCGTCGCCACGCCGCCATGTCCTCGGCGAAGGCGGCGATGCGGTTGATGACGGGCATGGGCTGGACTCCGGGCGACGTGAACGCCACAAGTCTTGGCATGGATACCTCGCCCCCCGCAATGCCCCCCGGCACGCCCGGCACGTCCGGCACCGCGCCCGACGAGTCCCTGATCCGGGACCCGGAGGCCGGGATCGAGCGCCTGCTGGCGATCATGGCCTGCCTGCGCGATCCCGCCACCGGTTGTCCCTGGGACATCGAGCAGGATTTCGACAGCATCGCCCCCTACACGATCGAGGAAGCCTACGAGGTCGCCGACGCCATCGCGCGGCGCGACTGGGCCGATCTGGAAGGCGAGTTGGGCGACCTTCTGCTCCAGGCCGTCTATCACGCCCAGATGGGGGCCGAGGCGGGCCACTTCACCTTCCAGTCCGTGGTCCGCGCGATCTCGGACAAGATGGTCGCGCGCCACCCCCATGTCTTCGGCGACGAGAGCCGCGACAAGACCGCCGAACAGCAGACGCGCGACTGGGAAGCGGTGAAGGCGGCCGAGCGCGCGGGCAAGGCGCAGACCGGGGTCCTGGACGGGGTCGCGGTGGGCCTGCCGGCGCTCCTGCGCGCCTACAAGCTGCAGAAGCGCGCCGCGCGGGTGGGCTTCGACTGGCCCGATGCGGGCCATGTGCTGGACAAGATCGCCGAGGAAGCGGCCGAACTGGTCGAGGCGCGCGACAGGCTGGGCCCCGACCAGATCGAGGAGGAATTCGGCGACCTGATGTTCGTGATGGCGAACCTGGGCCGTCACCTGGGCGTGGAACCCGAGGCCGCGCTGCGTCGCGCCAACGCCAAGTTCACCCGCCGTTTCCGGGCGATCGAGGCCGCCCTCGCCGCGCGGGGCAAGCGCCCCGAGGACAGCGACCTTGCCGAGATGGATGCGCTGTGGGACGCCGCCAAACGGGCCGAGCGGAACCTAGAGGGCTGAGCGCCAGCGATCCGGCAGGGTGATCCGGACCGGATCGTCGTTCAGCCGGTCGGGTTCGACCAGGCTGCGCCTGCCCCGGTGCGTGACCGCAGCGCGCAGCAGATCCGCCGCCGCGCCGAACCCGTCCCGGACGTCGAGATCGCGCGCACGGGCATGGATCGCCAGTTCCTTGTTGCGGATCTTCGAGGGCCTGGCCCAGTTGGCCCAGAACCGCGCGGGCATCTCCTGGGTCTCCTCCTGCGCGGCGTTGTGCGCGCGGGACTGGGCGACGATCTCCTGCCGGGCGGCCATGCGCTGGGCATAATCGGGGGTCACATAATGCAGGTGAACCAGCACGATCTCGGGATCGATGCGGAACGTGCCGCCGATCAGGCCATGCCCGCCCACGGTGTATTCCACCGGGCGGCACACGATGCAGGGCTTGGTATAGCGCGCCGAGAGCAGCGCATGGGGATGGTTCTGAAGGACGCAGGCCGCGGAATCGGCGCCGTCCCCGGGCGTCGGGATCAGGTTCAGCCCCACCGGCGAGATCGCCGCCTCATCGCCCGGTGCCTGCGCCAGGTGCGCGACCAGGTCCGGCTTGTCGCCGACATAGACCAGAAGTTCGTCCACATCGGTGCAGATCACCCTGTCGTAGAAGGACAGAAGCCCCGAAGTGATCCCGCCCAGCAGGTTCCAGCGCAGCCGCGTCAGGTCGATCGTGACCTCGTCGCGCGGGACATGGAGGACGTTGCACCCCTCCGCGATCCGGTCGACCTCGGGGTCGCCGCCGTGGTTCAGGACATAGAGGCCGCGCCTGCCCACCAGCCGGGAATTGTGCGCGATCCATTTCTCGAGCAGCCAGTAATCGCGCCAGACCATGGTCAGGAAGGCGATCCGCATGGTCGGTCCCCTTCCCCTGTCAGGCCTTGCGCCGGAACAGCGCGTTGTTGTCGAAGTCCCGCGCCCGGGCATAGCCATGGGCCTGCAACACCTCAAGAAGGGGCAGCTTCCAGACGCCGTCATGGCTGATCTCGAAATAGATCAGCCGGGGTTTCGGCGCGGAGGCCTCCTCGAGGAAAGGCACGATCACCCGGTCCTCCAGCCCCTCGACATCGACCTTCAGGAAATCGACATGGGCCACGCCCGCCTCGGCCAGGCATTCGGCCAGCGGGCGGATCGCCACCTCGACCCCTTCCGTTCCGCCCTTGTCATAGGCCACGTCGATACGGCCCTGGCCCAGGTTGCCGTTGCGGGGGAAGTGCAACACCGACCGCCCCGCCTCGGCGCCCACGGCGCAATCGAAGACGCGCATGGCGGGGCCCAGCCCGTTCAGCGCGACATTGACCGCCAGCCGCGCCCGCATCACGGGGTTCGGCTCGAAGGCGATGACGCGCGCGCCCTGCCCCGCCGCCTTCAGGATCGGCAGGCTGAAGGCGCCCGCATTGGCGCCCACGTCCACGATCACCGCATCGCTGCCCGCCAGTTCCCCGGCCAATGCCAGGGTCGCCTCGGCCTCGGGCGGGGTGCCGGTCTCCCACATGCGGAATTCGGTGAAGTTGTCTCGCGCATGGACGATGAACTCGCAGCCCAGGCACGTCACCCGCGTCGGCGGCAGCATCTGGCGGATCGTCTGCCTGACCCAGGGCTTGTCGAAGCGCGCATAGATCTGGCGCATCTTGGCATCCATGGCGGCGTCCGCCACCGGCTCGTCAGAGAGATTGTCCGAGGGGCCTTCCACGACGGTCTCACCTCCTGCTCTGGGCCGCGCGCCGCCTCTGACGGGCGGTCCGGGCCGGATACCGCCGATCCCGGGGGGCGAAATGCCCCGGGATTGTTGCGCTGTCCTTGCCTCGCCCTTTATGAACGCAGCCAGCGAAGCATGGCAAGGGGGGCGACATGACCGCGCGACAGATCATCATCGACACCGATCCCGGACAGGACGACGCCGTGGCGATCCTTCTGGCGCTGGCCAGCCCCGAGGAGATCGACCTCCTGGGCATCACCGCCGTCGCGGGCAACGTGCCGCTGGCCCTGACCCAGAAGAACGCCCGCATCGTCTGCGAACTGGCGGGCCGGCGCGACGTGCCGGTCTTCGCGGGCTGCGACGCGCCGCTGAAGCGCGGCCTGGTGACGGCGGAGCATGTCCACGGCAAGACGGGCCTCGACGGTCCGGCCCTGCCCGAGCCCACCATGCCCCTGCGCGGCCAGCATGGCGTCGACTTCCTCATCTCGACGCTGCGCGACCGTCCGGCGGACAGCGTCACGCTCTGCCCGCTGGGGCCGCTCACCAACATCGCCGCCGCCTTCGTCAAGGCCCCCGACATCATTCCGCGCGTGGCCGAGATCGTGCTGATGGGCGGCGCCTATTTCGAGGTCGGCAACATCACTCCGGCGGCCGAGTTCAACATCTACGTCGACCCCGAAGCCGCCGACATCGTGTTCAGATCCGGCGTTCCCCTGACGGTCATGCCGCTCGACGTCACGCACAAGGCGCTGACTACGAAACCCCGGGTGGACGCGTTCCGCGCACTCGGGACCGAGCCGGGCCGGATGGTCGCGGAATGGACCGATTTCTTCGAACGCTTCGACAAGGAGAAATACGGCAGCGAAGGCGCCCCCCTGCATGACCCCTGCGTGATCGCCCACCTGATCCAGCCCTGGCTGTTCACGGGCCGCCACATCAACGTCGAGATCGAGACGACATCCGAGCTGACCCGCGGCATGACCGTCGCCGACTGGTGGCGCGTCACCGACCGCATCCCCAACGCCACCTTCATGGGCGATGTGGATGCCGACGCCTTCTTCGACCTTCTGACCCAGCGGATCGGCCGGCTGTGAGCGCGGCGATCCACCTGGCCGGCGAAGCCGACATCGATGGCGTTCTCGCCCTTGTCACCGCCTTCCACGAGGAACAGGGCTTCCCCCTCGATCCCGACCGGCGGCGCGCCTGCATCCTGCCGCTGCTGACGGGCTCGCCCTATGGCAGCGTCTACCTGATCGGCCCGCAGCGCGCGCCGATCGGCTATGTGGCGGTGACCTTCACCTGGTCGGTGGAATTCGGCGGCCTCGACGCCGCCCTGGACGAGGTCTACCTGCGCCCCGGCGTGCGCGGGCGCGGCATCGCGGGCGAAGTCCTCCAGGCGATCTGCAAGCGGCTGTTCGAGGCGGGCGTGATGCTGATCGACCTCGAGGTGGACCGCGACAACGCCCCCGCGCGGCGCCTCTACGAAAGGCTGGGATTCGAGGCGCGCGACACCTATCTCATCATGCACCGCACGCCCTGACCGAAAGCGCCCCGAATGAGCCTCCGTTTCGACAACAGCTTCGCCGCCCTGCCCGCCGCCTTCTACACGCGGCAGGACCCGGTTCCGGTCAGGGCGCCGCGGCTGGTGGCCTGGAACGCGGACCTGGCGCGCCTTCTGGGCCTCTCGCAGGAGGACTTCGCCGATGCCGCGGCGGTCTTCGCGGGCAATGCGGTGCCCGAGGGGGCCCAGCCGCTGGCGCAGCTCTATGCCGGGCACCAGTTCGGCAACTGGAACCCGCAACTGGGCGACGGGCGTGCGATCCTGCTGGGCGAGGTGCTGGGCGCGGACGGCCTGCGCCGCGACATCCAGCTGAAGGGTTCGGGCCGCACGCCCTATTCGCGCGGCGGCGACGGGCGCGCCTGGCTGGGCCCGGTCCTGCGCGAATACGTGGTCTCGGAAGCCATGCACGCGCTGGGCGTGCCGACCACCCGCGCGCTCGCCGCGGTCGAGACGGGCGAGGTCGTGCTGCGCGAAGGCCCCCTGCCCGGCGCGGTCCTGACGCGCATCGCCGCCAGTCACCTGCGGGTGGGCACGTTCCAGGTCTTCGCCGCGCGCGGCCAGATCGCCGAACTGAAGACCCTGACCGACTACGCCATCGCCCGCCATTACCCCCGGGCGCAAGGCCCGATGGGCCTTCTGCGCGCGGTGCGCGACGCGCAGGCGCGGCTGGTGGCGCAGTGGATGTCCCTAGGCTTCATCCATGGCGTGATGAACACGGACAATTGCGCGATCTCGGGCGAGACGATCGATTACGGCCCCTGCGCCTTCATGGATACCTATCACCCCGACACGGTCTATTCCTCGATCGACCGCTTCGGGCGCTATGCCTATTCCAATCAGCCCGACATCGCGGTCTGGAACCTCGCGCAGCTGGCCACGGCGCTGATCCGGCAGATGGAGGACCGGGACGCCGCCGTCGAGGAGGCGACCGAGATCGTCCATGCCATGCCCGCCCTCCTGCGCGAGGCATGGCTGGCGCGGTTCCGCGCCAAGCTGGGCCTCGCCACGGCACAGGACGGCGACGAAGGCCTGATCTCGGATCTGCTGGCGCGCATGGCGGCGAACCAGGCCGATTTCACCAACACCTTCCGCGCGCTTGCCGGCACGGCCGCGCGCGACCAGTTCACCGATCCCGCGGCCTTCGACGCCTGGGCCGACGGCTGGCGGCAGCGGCTCGCGCGGGAACCCGATCCGCAGGGCCTGATGCGCGCCGCGAACCCCGCCTTCATCCCGCGCAACCACCGCGTGGAACAGATGATCGAGGCCGCGGTGCGGGGCGACTACGCCCCCTTCCAGCGTCTGAACGCCGTCCTCGCCCGCCCCTTCGACGACCAGCCCGACGCGCGCGACCTCACGCACCCGCCCCAAGACGACGAAGTGGTGCAGGCCACCTTCTGCGGCACCTGATCTTCCTCTCGCCGCAAATATCCCGGGGGGAGGCCCGCATGGGCCCGGGGGGCAGAGCCCCCCGTCCGCGCCCTGCCTCCTCAGCGCCGGTTGATCAGCACCAGCCCCACCGCCACCAGCCCCAGCGCGCCCCAGACCGGCGCCGCGATATGCTCGTCCAGCAGCGCCCACCCCAAAATCACCGCCAGGACCGGCGAGAGGAACGAAAACGACGCGACCCCGGAGGCCGGATAGCGCGCCAGCAGCCAGAACCAGGCGAGGAAGCCCAGCGAGGCGATGATGACCACCTGGTAGGCCAGCCCCCAGAGATGGATCGGCGCGAGGTCCCGCACCAGGTCGCCCATGTAGGGCGCGCAGGCCAGCAGCACCGGGGCCGAGATCACCAATTGCCACAGCAATTGCACCTCGGGGCTGGCCCGCGACAGGGGCGTCAGCCGCACCGTCAGCGCGATGCCCGCCCAGCACATCGCCGCCATCAGCGCCAGGAGGTCGCCCACCAGACTGCCCACGCCGCCGCTGCGATCGAAGAGCGCCACCGCCACGCCCGCCATGGCCAGCGTCAGTCCCAGGCTGCGCCGCCGTGTCAGGCGCTCGTTCGGCAGCACGAAATGCGCCGCCAGCGCCAGCCAGACCGGCATGGAATAGAGCATGATCGACGCGCGTGAGACAGTGGTCAGGTCCAGCGCCACGAAGACGCCCACGAACTCGACCGAGAACAGCACACCCGCGATCACGCCGCCCAGGGCGGCGCCGGGCGGCGTGTGCAGCCGCACGCCGCGCCACCACATCCACAGCGCCAGAACCACCAGCGCCCCCACGGACCGCAGGCCCGCCATGAAGACCGGTCCGAAGCCGCCCCCGGTGACCTTGATGACGACCTGGTTGAAGGCAAAAAGCGTGGCGAAGGTGACCAGGGCCACGGCGCCGAAGAGATCCACGTGATCCTTGCGTTCCATGGGCCCAAGGGAAGGGTCCGCAGGATCGCTGTCAAGCCGTTAAACTGTTCACATCCTGCCGTCCTCCGGCGGCCGCCGGTCGTCCTCCATCCGCGTTGTCGGCGCGCGATGCCGCGCGCGGCCGAAGAAGCGCGGGTTGTGGCGCACGAATTCGCTGATCATCGCGGCGATCAGGGCCTTTTCCGCCCCGCGCAGATAGAGATAGCCCGCCCCCGAGCCGATCAGGGCCCCGATCACGTTGATGATGAGATCTCCCATCGTGTCCATGAGCCCGGATTTCTGCATGTCGAAACCGAACAATCGGTCCATGGCGAACTCGAAGATCTCCCACACCGTCCCCATGGCGATGGCGCAGCACATCGCGAAGAAGCACAGCGCCAGATGCGGCGCCGCGAAGCGGTCGCCCTGGAACAGCATGAACATCGCCACGAAGCCGATCACCCCGAACCCGATGGCCGAGACCCCATGCAGAACCATGTCCCACCACCACAGGCGGTTGTAGAAATCCATCACCTCGCCCAGAAACAGGGTCGAGAAGATGAACAGGATGATGCCTGCCATGAAACTGCGCGGCACCGCTATTCCGGCGTATCGCGCCGCCACCACGGGGACGACCGACAGGCCGAAGGTGGCCAGCGAAACGAAGGCGAGCGGCCAGTTGGCCTCGTACAGCGCGAAAAGACAGGTGCCGAGGCTTGCCCCCCAGATCATCCAGGTCAGAATGGCGTGATCGGTGACTCTCATGACCCTGCCCCCGCAACAGCCCGCAACCCTGCGCATCGCCACCTACAACATCCAGAAGTGCGTAGGGCTCGATCTGCGGCGCAAACCGTCGCGGATCCTGCGCGTGATCGACGCGCTCGCGGCTCAGATAATCACCCTGCAGGAAGCCGACAAGCGCCTGCCGCCCCGTCCGGCCGCCCTCCCGGCCTTCGCGGTCGAGCAGGAGGGCTGGAAGATCGTGCCGCTCGGCGGGGCCGGGTCGCTCGGCTGGCACGGGAACGCGATTCTCCATCGCGGCGAAGTTGCCCTGCGGCAGAGCGATCGCATCCCGCTTCCGGGGCTCGAGCCGCGGGGCGCGGTGCTGGCCGAATTCGACACGGGTGTGGGCCCGCTTCGGGTGATCGGCCTGCATCTGGGGCTTCTGGCCACCTGGCGGCGGATGCAGTTGCACCGGCTGTCGCGCTGTCTGCGCGAACGCCCCGCCATGCCCACGGTCTGGGCCGGGGATTTCAACGACTGGGACCGCAATCCGCTTCTGCTGCGCGCGGCGCCTGCCATGCGGTTTCTCGCGCCGCTGCCCTCCTTTCCCGCGGCAGCGCCGGTCGCGCCGCTCGACCGCATCGCCGTGTCGGGCGGGCTCGCGGTCGGCGGCCACGGCGCCTGGACAGCCCAGCCCGCGCATGTGGCCTCGGATCACCTGCCGGTCTGGGCGGACCTGAAACGGCCCTGACGCGGTCCGGTCGGACGATTTGCCGGGTGGCCCTCGGAGCCGCGGCGCGATAAACCCGGACAACAGATCGCAGGACAGCCCGGACACCGCGCCATGCCCGATACCATTCTCTCCCGCTGCGAGGCCAAGGGCCTGCGCATCACCGGCCAGCGCCGCACGATCGCGCAGGTGCTGGAAGACAGCGACGATCACCCCGATGTCGAGGAACTCTACAAACGCGCCTCGGGGATCGATCCCAACATCTCGATCGCGACGGTCTACCGCACCGTCAAGCTCTTCGACGAGGCGGGGATCCTCGAAAAGCTGGAATTCGGCGATGGCCGCGCGCGCTATGAAGACGCCGAGCGCGACCATCACGATCACCTGATCGACATGAATTCGGGCGAGGTGATCGAATTCGTCGATGAAGAGATCGAGGAATTGCAGGAACGCATCGCGCGCCGGCTGGGATACGAACTGCGCGGGCACAAGCTGGAACTCTACGGCGTGCCCCTGAAGAAGGGCTGATCGCCTCAGGCGCGGCTGCGGCGGCCCAGCATCGCCGGGATCAGCACGGTCAGGATCATCAGGCGCACCACATGGGCGGCGGCGACGAAGCCCGCCTGCCCGCCGAGGACCGCGCCGAGGGCGATCATCGTCTCGAACCCGCCGGGGGCGAAGGCCGCAAGGACCGTGACGGGATCGAGCCCGAGATACCCCGCCACCGCCAGGGCGACGGCGCCCGAGATCAGCGTCGCCATCGCCGTGACCGCAAGGCCCGCGCCGAGGCAGGCGCCCAGCTGGGCGAAGGTGACCCCCGAGAATCGCGTCCCGATCAGCGCGCCCAGGGCGACGAGGCACGTGGCCCCCAGCCAGGGCGCGACACCGCCCGCGACCACGCCCGCCCCGTGACCCAGGCCCGAGACCAGCATCGCCCCGATCAACAGCGCCGCAGGCACCCGCGCGCGCCGCAGGCCCAGCCCCAGGATCAGCGACACCCCCGCCAGCGCCGCGAAGGCGGCCCAGCCCAGCACGCCCTGCCCCGACAGCGGATTTGGCGGGATCTCGACGCCCATCAGCCTTGCGATCACCGGCACGATCAGCGTCAGCGCCAGAAGCCGCACCGCCTGCACCAGCGTCACGCGCAGCGCATCTACGCCCGCCTCGGCCGACAGGCCGATGACGAAGCTCAGATGCCCGGGCGCCGAGGCCAGGATCGCGCTGTCCCGGTCAAAGCCGAAGCCCAGCCGCAACAGCCGCGCACAGGCCCACATAATCGCCCAGAGCATCACCGCCAGGACCACGAACGCCAGAGGCCAGCGCAGCATCGCGGCGGTGGTCTCGGGCGTCACGGTCGCGCCGATACCGATGCCGATGACGATGAAGGCGGCGTCGCGCGCCAGCGGCGCGATCTGCATCCGCAACCCGAAAAGGCCCGCCAGGCTGACCGCAAGCGCCGGTCCCGTCAGCAGGTAGGCCGGCAACCCGAGGCCCCAGGCCATCAGCGCGCCGAGGCCGGCGACGCAGAGGGTCGAGGCGGTGTCGCGCCAGAGCGCGGGATCGATCATCGTCTTCATGGCCCTGCTGCTAGCACGGTCTTGCCACCCGGGTCACGGGGTTGCTTTGGTTCCGGCAATGGGTCATGTCACGCGGGACGGCGCATCCCGCGCCTCCGGATGTGACCTCATGGACAACCTGCGCGGCGCCGCCCTGATGGTGCTGGCGATGCTGGGCTTCGCCATCGAGGACATGTTCATCAAGCTTCTGGCCGACCGGCTGCCGACCTGGCAGATCATCCTCTTCCTGGGGATCGGCGGCGCCGCGACCTTCGGCGTCTTCCTGTCACTGCGGGGCGAGACCCTGTTTCCCCGCGCGGCGCTGTCGAAACTGGTCCTGCTGCGCAACCTGGGAGAACTGGTCGGAACGCTCAGCTTCGTCACGGCACTTGCCCTGACGCCGCTGGCGCAGGCCTCGGCGATCCTGCAGGCGCTGCCGCTGGCGGTCACGCTGGGGGCGGCGCTGTTTCTGGGGGAAAAGGTGGGCTGGCGGCGCTGGGCCGCGATCTTCGCGGGCTTCCTGGGCGTGCTTCTGGTGATCCGCCCGGGGCTGGAAGGCTTCGACGCCAACGCGCTCTTCGCGGTGGCCGCCGTGGTGGGTCTCAGCCTGCGCGATCTCGCCACCCGGCGCATACCGGCGGCGATGTCGTCCTCGCAACTGAGCTTCCTGGCCTTCCTGACGCTGATCCCGGCGGCGGGGCTTCTTGCGGTGACGACCGGCGGCACAGGCGTCGCACCCGTGCCGCGCGAATGGGCGCTGGTGGCCGGGGCGGTGGCGATGGGGGTCTTCTCCTACACCTGCATCGTGGGCGCGATGCGGGTGGGAGAGGTCAGCTTCGTCACGCCCTTCCGCTATTCCCGGATCCTGTTCGCGCTGGTGATCGGTGTCCTGGTCTTCGCCGAACGGCCCGACGCCCTGATGCTGACGGGCGCGGCGCTGATCGTGGGCTCGGGCCTCTTCACCCTCTGGCGCGAGCGCAAACATCGCCCGCGCGCTTAAGTGCCTCTTTTCCTTTGGCCTTTCGCCCGCTACAAGGCCGCCGAACACAGCCGCGAAGGGACAGCGCAATGAGCATCATCACCGACATCTTCGCCCGCGAGATCCTGGACAGCCGCGGCAATCCCACCGTCGAGGTCGACGTGGTGCTGGAAGACGGCAGCATGGGCCGCGCGGCGGTGCCCTCGGGCGCGTCCACCGGCGCCTACGAGGCGGTCGAGAAGCGCGACGGCGACATGTCCCGCTATCTGGGCAAGGGCGTGCAACTGGCCGTTGAAGCCGTCAACGGCGAGATCGCCGACATGCTGGTGGGCTTCGACGCCACCGAACAGGTGGCCATCGACACGGCGATGATCGAACTGGACGGGACCGAGAACAAGTCGCGCCTGGGGGCGAACGCGATCCTGGGCGTGTCGCTGGCCACCGCGAAGGCGGCGGCGGATTTCACCATGCAGCCGCTCTACCGCTATGTCGGCGGCACCTCGGCCCGCGTCCTGCCGGTGCCGATGATGAACATCATCAATGGCGGCGAACATGCCGACAACCCGATCGACATCCAGGAATTCATGATCATGCCGGTGGCGGCCGAAAGCATCCGGGACGCCGTCCGCATGGGTGCCGAGGTCTTCCACACGCTGAAGAAGGAACTGTCGGCGGCGGGCCTGGCCACCGGCGTGGGCGACGAGGGCGGCTTCGCCCCCGACATCAGCTCGACCCGCGACGCGCTTGATTTCATTCTGAAATCCATCGAGAAGGCAGGCTATCGCCCGGGCGAGGACATCTACCTGGCCCTGGACTGCGCCGCGACCGAGTATTTCAGGGACGGCCATTACGTCCTGTCGGGCGAGAACAAACGGCTGACCAGCGTCGAGAACGTGGCCTACCTGGAAGCGCTGGTGAACGATTACCCTATCATCTCGATCGAGGACGGGATGTCCGAGGATGACTGGGACGGCTGGCACCTGCTGACGCAGGCCCTGGGCGACCGGGTGCAATTGGTCGGCGACGATCTTTTCGTCACGAACCCCGCCCGCCTCTCGGAAGGGATCGCCAAGGGCTGCGCCAATTCGATGCTGGTCAAGGTGAACCAGATCGGATCGCTGACCGAAACGCTGCGCGCCGTGGATATCGCGCATCGCGCGCGCTATACGAACGTGATGTCGCACCGCTCGGGCGAGACCGAGGACAGCACCATCGCGGACCTGGCCGTCGCCACCAATTGCGGGCAGATCAAGACCGGATCGCTGGCGCGCTCGGACCGGCTGGCCAAGTACAACCAGCTGATCCGGATCGAGGAGCAACTGGGCGACACCGCGATCTATGCGGGCCGGTCCATCCTGCGCTGACGGCTTGCGCGGGGTCGGCTGGCGCGTAGTCTGGCGCGCATGGAGATCCCGATCCTGATCCTGGGCGCAGGCGCCTCGTCGCGCATGGAAGGCCTCGACAAGCTGTTGCAGCCGGTCGACGGCCTGCCCCTGATCCGGCGGCAGGCGGAAATCGCCCTGCGCGCCGGGATCGGGCCGGTCCTTGTGGCCCTGCCGCCCGCACCCCATCCCCGGCACGACGCGCTGGCGGGTCTGGACCTGCGCAAGGTCG
>SBFT01000315.1 GCA_006227805.1 Paracoccaceae bacterium | reverse complement strand
CCGCGCTGCCATCATGCCGCCTTCGATCCGGCGACGGGGGCCTCGGTCCTGCTGCTTGAGGACCTGTCGGCCTGCCGGACGCAGGACTTCGTGAGGGGCTGCGGCGTGGCGGATGCGGTGCTGACGGCCCGGGCCCTGGCGCGTTGCCATGCGCATCCCGGCCCCGGCCATGCCGACGCGCCGGCCTGCGATATCGACCTGGGCGCGCTCTGGCCGGATTATCCCGCGCGCTTGGCGCATCTGTTGCCCGACATCACCCTGCCGCCCCGCCTGCTGACCTTGGGCGACTGGCTGGCACGTGACGGCGGGGCGTTCTTCGCCGCCCTGGCGCGGGCCGAAGGTGCGACGCGGCTGCATGGCGACGCCCAGATCGACAACGTTCTCTTCTGCCCCGGCCGCGGCGCAGTGCTGATCGACTGGCATTTCTGCGCAACGGGTCCCGGCGGGCTGGACCTGGGCCATTTCCTGATCAGT
This sequence comes from Paracoccaceae bacterium, assembly GCA_006227805.1. GTDB lineage: Bacteria > Pseudomonadota > Alphaproteobacteria > Rhodobacterales > Rhodobacteraceae > JAGYKE01. The sequence continues at coordinate 5,024 of SBFT01000315.1, read as the reverse complement.
TCGCTGGCCCCGACCGTCCGGCGCGCTGAGCAGGCCCGGATCGTGGCCGCCTATCGCGCCGCGCTGAAGGCCGAGGCGCCCCGCCTCGAGGTCGACATCCGGCTGGCCGCCACGCTGAAACTGGCGATGAGCGTGATGGCGACCCTGCGCCTGGACAATGACGCCCCCACCCGCCGCGCCTGGCGGCGCGCCGACCTGATGCGCCTGATCGCCTTCTGCGAGGACCACCGGATCACCCCGGACGACCTGGCTGCCGCGGCAGGCTGATGTGACACGCGCATAACGCGAACGTGACGCCGCGACAGAAGGTTGTTTGTTCTGCCGGGCGCTCCCGATCGCCTATAGAGCGATCATGGACCTGTTCTTCGCCTATCTCGCGGGGCTTCTGACCCTCATCAACCCCTGCGTTCTGCCGGTGCTGCCCATCGTGCTGGCCACGGCGCTGAACGCCAACCCGCGCGGCCCCCTGGCGCTGGCCGCGGGGATGAGCCTGTCCTTCGTCACCTTCGGAATGCTGGTGACGACCATCGGCCGCTCCGTCGGCCTGACCGAAGAGCGCCTCGCCGATGTCGGGGCCACGGCCATGCTGATCTTCGGCGCGATCCTCTTGCTGCCGCGCCTCTCGGCGGGCTTCGATACCGCGCTGGCCGGGGTGTCCGCGCGCGCCGACATGACGCTGGCGCAGAGCGGCGCGGGCGGTCTCGGCGGCCAGTTCCTGGGCGGCCTGCTTCTGGGCGCGGTCTGGTCGCCCTGCATCGGCCCGACGCTGGGCGGCGCGATCGCGCTGGCCAGCCAGGGTGAAAGCCTGGTCTGGGCCTTCCTGATCATGACGGCCTTCGCGGCGGGCGTGTCGACCCTGATCCTGGGGATCGGCCTGGGCGGACAGGAACTGATCCGGTCCCGCGCCCAGGCCCTGCGTGGCCTCGCGGCGCGCTCCAGGACCATCCTGGGCGCGGTCTTCGTGGCGGTGGGCCTGATGATCCTCTTCCGCCTCCACCACGCCTTCGACCGCTGGGCGCTGCAGACCCTGCCGACCTGGCTGACCGACCTTTCCGTAACCTTCTGACCCTTCACCCGGAGACCCACATGAAACGACGCGATTTCCTGATCTCGACCTGCGCCGCCGGCCTCGCCTTTGCCGGCGCGGCCCATGCGGCAGGCGGCCAGTTCATCCCCTTCGACGACAGCGACCCGATCGCCGCCGCCCTGTCCCAGGGCAGGACGGTGTTCGTCGATTACACCACCGACTGGTGTTCGACCTGCGCCGCGCAGAAACGCGCCATCGACGCGCTGCGGGCCGAGAACCCCGATTACGACGCCAACATCGTCTTCGTGCGGGTGGATTACGACATCTACGGCAACGCCCCCGTGACCACCGGCCGCAACATCCCCCGCCGATCGACGCTGATCGTCCTGAAAGGCGACCAGGAACTGGGCCGGATCGTCGCGGGCACCGCCAGGGGAGACATCAAGGCGCTGATGGACACCGCGCTGAAGGCCGCGACCACCTCGTAAAAGGCCCTGTCGCGCCAGCCGAGGCTGCGCTATAGCGCGGGAATGCAGGACAAACCCGAAAAGCGCAGCCGCCAGCAGGTCTATACCCTTCTCGTCCAGATCGGACGCAAGAAGGGCGACGGGCTGCCCGAAGGCAGCACAGGCGCCGCGCTGATGGTCTATGCCAGCGGCGTGGACGAGGCCGAGGCCGTGCGCGAGACCGTCGCCATCCTGAAACAGGCCGACACCGCGCCGCTGGACGTGACCGGGTATGGCACGCTGGACGAACGCCTGGCCCAGGGGCACGAGATCGACGACGAGGAACGCGCCCTGATGGGACGCGCGCTGGCGGAAAACGCGGTGATCGTGGCGCAGATGACGCCCTTCTTCCCGGGCGACGGGGACGACGCTCAGGCGGCGCGGTAATCCGCGAGGACCTGCGCGTCGAAGGCCCGCAGCACCGGATGGCGCGGCGGCCCGTGATCGGGCAGCGCGCCTTCGGCGAAATCCGCCAGGCTCGAGGCCGCCAGAAGCGCGGGCTTGCGCCGCAGCCGCCCGATGAACAGGCTCTCGGCGATGGTGCCGGCGGCGTCGATCGCCTCGTGATCGGGCAACAGGATCTGGCTGTATCGCATGACCGGCGGCGCTTCGACCGGACCCGCCGCCGAGGCGCCGGACAAGTGGCTCGCCGGGACCAGCACCGCTTCCTGGCCGAACAGATACTCGACCTCGGACCCGCGCAGCAGCAGCCGTTGCGAGGGCGCCACCACGATGTCCCGCCGCAGCCCGAAGAAGGGCGCCCGCAGCCGCAGCGGCGCGAAACTGCCCCGGCCCGGCAGGTCGCGGTCGATCCGGTGCAGGACCGGGACCACGTGGCCCCCGTCGGTGACGACCGTGTCGCCCCGCCGCAGGCGCCCCACCGGGCGATAGCCCTGCGGCGTGGCGACGGGGGTGTCGGGATGCAGGCCGGGCATCGGCCCGGTCGCCTCGATCCGGTCCGACAGGGCCAGGAAGACCACGTCCTCGGTCAGGTGCAGACGGCCCGGGTCCTGGAACATCGCGCGCAGATCGTCCAGCGCGAAGGGCGGCATCGCGGCCATCCCGTGCAGCGACGTGGCCAGCCCGTCGGTGCGTTCCGCCGCGACCCGGGCCAGGCCCGGCCCCCAGGAAAACGTCACCCGCAACACGTCCGTGCGCCCGGTCTCGGAATGGTTGATGGTGGCGTGCTGCAATGCCTCGCCCTGGGCCACGACCAGCGTCAGCCCCCCGCCCGGCAGCGACTGGAGCGCGATCTGCAAACCCCGCCGACCCTCGAACCGCACAAGGGCATGGGGCCGCGACAGCGACGGGGCGCGGGTCTCGATCATCAGGCTGCCCTGGGAAAGCTCGGCGCCACGGTCCCGCGCCGGAACGTCCGGACCCGCGCGGTCCAGACCCGCGCGGTCGAAAAGACCCGTCTCGCCGTCATGCAGGCCGATCCAGGTCATGACCTGGTCCGCATCGGGATTGCAGGGATCGGGTGCGTCATGCTTGCCTGTCCGCCCGTTTCGCGGGCCGTTCTGTCTGCTCGTGCGGCGAAGCCTATCACGGGGCGGGGCGCGCTGTTAACACGGAACCGCCCCCGCGGGGCTTGGCAAAGGGACGAAATCGCTCCAAGTGTGGCCGCAACGCCCGCCCGACCCAGCCCGAAAGGCCCCCGAGCATGACCGACCCCGCCCTTCTGACCGCCCGCCTGATCCGCTGCCACTCGGTCACGCCGGCCGATGGCGGGGCGCTCGACGTGCTGGCGGATGCGTTGGGACAGGCCGGTTTCGCCTGCACCCGGGTCGACCGGGGCGGCATCGCGAACCTTTATGCCCGCTGGGGCGCGAAGGGGCATCCCCGCAGCTTCGGCTTCAACGGCCATACCGACGTGGTGCCGGTGGGCGACGCGGGCGCCTGGACGCGCGATCCCTTCGGGGCAGAGGTCGTCGACGGCGTGATGTATGGGCGCGGCGCCACCGACATGAAATCGGGCGTCGCGGCCTTCGCCGCCGCCGCCATCGACTTCGTCCGGCAGACACCCCCCGACGGCGCGGTGATCCTGGCCATCACCGGGGACGAGGAAGGCGACGCCACCGACGGCACGCTGGCGCTGCTGGACTGGATGCGCGATCAGGGCGAGGTGATGTCCGTCTGCCTGGTGGGCGAACCGACCTGCCCCGACCGAATGGGCGAGATGATGAAGATCGGCCGCCGCGGGTCGATGACCGCGTGGGTCACGGTGACGGGCAGACAGGGCCATTCCGCCTATCCCCACCGCGCGCTGAACCCGCTGCCCGCGATGGCGCGGCTGATGGACCGGCTGGCCTCGCATGACCTCGACCGGGGCACGGACCATTTCGACGCATCGACCCTGGCGGTTGTCACCATCGACACCGGCAACGCGGCGACGAACGTGATCCCCGCCGAAACCCGCGCCGCCGTGAACATCCGCTTCAACGACCTGCACACGGGGGCGGGCCTGTCCGACTGGCTGCGGGCCGAGGCCCAGCGCGTCGAGGCCGAATTCGGCGTCAAGGTCGCGCTGCGCATCAAGATCTCGGGCGAGGCCTTCCTGACGCCGCCCGGCGCGCTGTCGGACCTTGTGGCCCGGGCAGTGCAGGCCGAAACCGGCGTGACCCCGGCCCTGTCGACAACGGGCGGCACCTCGGACGCGCGCTTCATCAAGGATCACTGCCCCGTGGTCGAGTTCGGCCTGGTGGGCCGCACCATGCACCAGGTCGACGAATGCGTGCCGGTGGACCAGATCCACCAGCTGAAGGCGATCTACGCGCGGATCCTGCGGGACTATTTCGCGTGAGGCCGCCACCGATCCGGGTGGCGCGCGCACCCGCCCGGGTGCTATAGGTCGGGCGACATGACGCGCATCCCCACGAAACCCGAAATCCTCGACTGGCTGGCGGCGAACCCCACGCTGAACTCCAAGCGCGATATCGCCAAGGCCTTCGGCATCAAGGGCGCGGCCCGGATCGACCTCAAGCGCGTGCTGAAGGAACTGGAAGGCGAAGGGCATCTCGAGAAGCGCAAGCGCAGCTACCGCGACCCCGACCGCCTGCCCCCCGTCAGCGTCCTGCAGGTCAAGGCGCCCGACGCAAACGGCGATCTCTTCGCGCGGCCGCTGGAGTGGCATGGCGAAGGGGTGGAACCGATCGTCCTGCTGGTCCTGCGCGACACTGATCCGGCCCTCAGCGCGGGCGACCGGATCCTGGGCAAGCTGACCGTCGTCCATGCCGAGGATCACAATTACGAAGCCCGCCTGATCCGCCGCATCGGCGTCGCCGCGCGCAAGATCCTGGGCGTCTTCCGCAAGACCGCCGAGGGCGGGCGGATCCTTCCCATCGACAAGGCGGGCCAGAACGAATGGCACGTGCCCCCCGGGGCCACCCATGGTGCGAAGGACGGCGAACTGGTCGAAGGCGAACAGGCGGGGCCGAAGGACCGCCTCGGGTTGCCCAAGGCGCGCATCGTGGGCCGTCTGGGCGATCCCA
>SBFT01000141.1 GCA_006227805.1 Paracoccaceae bacterium | reverse complement strand
GTCGTTCTGCCCGAGACATGGTCCGCAGACGCGGCTGGGCCTATCCGGTCGCCAAGCGCGCCTTCGACGTGGTCTTTTCGCTGCTTCTGCTTCCCTTGCTGCTGGTCGTGGGTGCGGTGCTTCTGCTGCTGAACCCCTTCCTGAACCCCGGGCCGATCTTCTTCGTCCAGCCCCGGATGGGCCGGGATTGCCGCGCCTTCAACACCGTGAAGTTCCGCAGCATGCGCCGACTGACCACGCCGCGTCGCCGCGCGCAGGACCCGCTCGAACTGGACCGCATCACCTTGCTGGGCGCGATCCTGCGCAAGACACGCCTCGACGAATTGCCGCAGATCCTGAACGTCCTGCGCGGCGACATGAGCCTGATCGGCCCGCGCCCCGACTGCTTTCACCATGCCCGCAAGTTCCTGCGCGTGGTTCCGGGCTATCGCGAGCGCCACAGGGTCCGCCCCGGCATCAGCGGCCTGGCGCAGGTGACCTGCGGCTATGCGCAGGGCATCGACGCGACCGTCGCCAAGGTCGATGCCGATCTTCACTATATCCGCAATGCCAGCTTCGCGATGGACATGCGGGTGTTCCTTCGTACCATCGTGACCGTCCTCACGCTCAGGGGCTGTTGAGCTTTCGCCTTGCCGGCATTTGCCTCAGGGCCTGTTTGCAGATAGATCCCGATCGAGGGCAGATCGGTAGAACGGGTGACCGCGGCCAATGCTGGAAAGTCCAAAAACATCGGCCCTGCGCAGCAAGCGGCCCGAACCCGAACCGCAGGACGACAGCGATATCGACATCTTCGAGATCGTGGCGACCCTGTGGCGGGGCAAGTGGATCATCCTGGCCTGCGCTGCGATCGCCGTCCTGATCGGCGCCTACAAGGCCTATGTCCAGATGGCTCCGACCTATCGCGCCGCGGCCAGCGTGGTGCTTCAGGTCCGCAACCAGCAGATCGTGGACATCCAGAGCGTCATGTCCGGCGTCTCCACCGACTGGTACGAGATCAATACCGAACTGGAAGTCATCACCTCGCGCGGGCTTTTGGCCAAGGTGGCCCGGGATCTCGACCTGACGCAGGTTCCGGTCTTCAACTGGACCCTCCCGCAGCCCCGGCGGTTCACCCTGACCGGCGCGGTCATGGACCTTGCCGGATGGTCCGAAGACGCAGGGTCAGGGACCGGGGCGCCGGCGCCCGACGAGGAGGAATTGCTGTCCTACGCGGTCGACGTGCTGAGCGGGATGATCAGCGCCAGCAACATGACCGATACCTACATCTTCGAGATCGCCGCGACGACCGAGGACCCCGGGCTTTCGCAGCTTCTGGCCAATGCCGTGGCCCGGGCCTACATCCAGGACCAGATCGACGTGAAGTTCCAGGCGACCGAGAACGCGGTGGCCTGGCTGTCCGAGCGTGTGGTCGAACTGGAAGCCGACCTCGAGGCGCGCGAGCGTCGCATCCAGGACAAGCAGGCCGAACTGGGCGTCCTGAACACGGACGCGCTGGACGCGATGAACCTGCAGCTGCGGGACCGGCGCAACCGGCTCGCCGATACCCAGGCCGCCGTTCTCCTCCAGGAGGCGCTGATCGCCCGCGTCGAGGACCTGCGTCTGACCGGCACGCCGGTCGAGATCGCGGAGGAATTGCAGGATCCTGCCCTCATGCGCCTCGCGCCTGATGCCATGGACGGCGAGGGCACCGCGCAGAGCCTCTTCGATGCCCGCGTGGACCTGGCGCTGCAACGGCTGAAAACCAATCTGGACCGCCAGCGCCAGCAGGTCGAAACCCTTGACCGCGCATTGCGGGACCTCTCCGCCCAGGCCGATGCCCAGGCCGAACAGCTGGTCGTGTTGCAGCAGCTCGAACGCGAGACCGCAGCGACCCGCACCCTCTACGAGACGTTCCTGACGCGGCTCAAGGAAACCTCGGTCCAGCGCGGATTGCAGCAGGCCGACAGCCGGATCCTGTCCGAGGCGACGCCCGGATATTACGTGGCGCCGCGCAAGTCGCGCATCCTGTCGCTGCACCTGGCGCTGGGTCTGCTGGCGGGGATCGGGCTGGTCCTGCTGCGGCAATATCTGCACAAGGGCTTCCGCACCGCCGAAGACCTGGAAGCCCATGCCGGGCTGCCGGTGCTGGGCCAGATCCCGGTCATGCCGGTCACGCGGCGCCGCGAGTTGATCGATTTCCTGAACGACCGCCCGACCTCGGCCGGGGTCGAGGCGGTGCGCAACCTGCGCACGTCGATCCTCCTGTCCCGCGTCGACAACCCGCCGCAGGTGATCCTGTCGGCCTCGTCGGTGCCGGGCGAGGGCAAGACGACGATGTCGATCGCCATGGCGCATAACCTGGCCGGTCTGGGCAAGCGCGTGATGCTGATCGAGGCCGATATCCGCCGCCGCGCCTTCGGCGAGTATTTCGATGTCTCGCCCGCGCATGGGGGCCTGATCACGGCGATGACCGGCGAACAGCCGCTGGACGAGGTGATCTTCCGCGATCCCCGGATGCCGGTGGACATCCTGGTCGGCGAAGGGTCGAACGTGAACGCCGCCGACCTGTTTTCGTCGGACCGGTTCGCCCAGCTGATGACCGAACTGCGCCAGCGCTATGATTTCATCATCATCGACACACCGCCGGTTCTCGTCGTGCCGGATGCCCGTGTCGTGGGCCAGCACGCGGATGCCATCTTCTTCTCGGTGGCCTGGGACAAGACCACGCGCGGCCAGGTCACGGACGCGTTGCGACAATTCTCGTCCGTCAACGTGCGGGTCGCGGGCCTGGTGCTGGGCAAGATCAGCGCGGCCGGCATGCGGCGCTATGGCTACGGCGACAAGTACGGGGCCTATTCCAGCTACGGCAAGGCCTATTACGACGTCTGAGGCTCAGCGCCGGAAGCTGTCCTGGTTGTCGAGAAACCAGCGATAGGTCCCGGCGATCCCCTCTTCCAGCCCGATCCGCGCGCGCCAGCCCATATCGGCCAGCCGGGTGACATCCATCAGCTTGCGCGGGGTGCCGTCGGGCTTGGTCGGATCGGTGACGATGCGGCCCCCGAACCCCGTGATCCCGGCCACCATCCGCGCCAGGTCCAGGATCGACACGTCCGTGCCGGTTCCCACGTTGATGTGGCTCAGCATCGGATCGGTGTTGGCGTCGTAGGTGTCCTTGGGCAGGTCCAGCACGAAAAGCGAGGCTTCGGCCATGTCGTCGACATGCAGGAATTCGCGCCGCGGCGTGCCGGTGCCCCAGATCACGACCTCGTCCAGACCGTCGCGGGCGGCCTCGTGGAAGCGCCGGATCAGGGCGGGCAGGACATGGCTGTTTTCCGGGTGGAAGTTGTCGCCGGGACCATAGAGGTTCGTCGGCATCACGCTTCGGTAATCCGTGCCGTGCTGGCGGTTGTAGCTCTCACACAGCTTGATCCCGGCGATCTTGGCGATGGCATAGGGTTCGTTCGTGGGCTCCAGCACGCCGGTCAGCAGCGCATCCTCGCGCATCGGCTGGGGCACGGCGCGCGGATAGATGCAGCTCGAGCCCAGTTGCAGCAGCCGCGTCACCCCGGCCGCGAAGGCCTGGTGGATCACGTTGCATTCGATCATCAGGTTTTCGTAGATGAAGTCGGCCGGGTAGGTGTTGTTGGCCAGGATCCCGCCCACCTTCGCCGCCGCCAGGATCACCACGTCGGGCCGTTCCGCCTGCAGGAAGCCGCGCACCGCCGCCTGGTCGGTCAGGTCGAGTTCGGCGTGCGTCCGGGTGATGACCTGGGCGCCGCGCGCCTTCAGCTGGCGCAGGATCGCGCCGCCCACCATGCCACGATGGCCTGCAAGGTAGATGCGTGTCATCGCCTCAGCCCTCCAGCGAGACCGGCACGTCGAGGCCATGGGCCTTCAGAAGCGCGTGGCGCCGGGCGTCCTTGAGGTCGCTGGCGACCATCTCGGCGCACATTTCGCGCGCGGTGATCCGGGGCACCCATCCCAGTTTCTCGCGCGCCCTGGTGGGGTCGCCCAGCAGGGTCTCGACCTCGGCGGGCCGGAAATAGCGCGGATCGATGCGCAGGATCACGTCGCCCTGCTTCAGGGCGGGCGCCTTGTCGCCGGTGATGCCGACCACGGTCGCGATCTCGTCCACGCCGGTCCCCGAGAAGGCGAGCGTTATGCCCAGGTCCTCGGCCGCCCAGGTGATGAATTCGCGCACGCTGTATTGCTGTCCGGTGGCGATCACGAAATCCTCCGGCGCCTCCTGCTGCAGCATCATCCACTGCATCCGGACGTAGTCCTTCGCATGGCCCCAGTCGCGCAGCGCGTCGATGTTGCCCATGTAGAGACACGGTTCCAGCCCCTGCGCGATGTTCGCCAGACCGCGGGTGATCTTGCGGGTCACGAAGGTCTCGCCCCGGCGGGGGCTTTCGTGGTTGAAGAGGATCCCGTTGCAGGCATAGAGGCCATAGGCCTCGCGGTAGTTCACCGTGATCCAGTAGGAATAGAGCTTGGCCACCGCGTAAGGGCTGCGCGGGTGGAAGGGCGTGGTTTCCTTCTGCGGCGTCTCCTGGACCAGGCCATAGAGTTCCGAGGTCGAGGCCTGGTAGAACCGCGTCGTCTTCTCCATCCCCAGGAAGCGGATCGCCTCCAGCAGGCGCAGCGTGCCGATGGCATCGACGTCGGCGGTGTATTCCGGCGCCTCGAAGCTGACCGCGACATGGGACTGCGCGCCCAGGTTATAGACCTCGTCGGGGCGCACCTCGGCGATGATCCGCGTCAGGTTCGACGTGTCGGTCAGGTCGCCGTAATGCAGCTTCAGCCGCGCGTGGTTCGCGTGTGGATCCTGGTAGATGTGGTCGATGCGCTGGGTGTTGAACAGCGAGGCGCGCCGCTTGATGCCGTGGACCTCGTATCCCTTCTCCAGAAGGAACTCGGCCAGGTAGGACCCATCCTGCCCCGTGATCCCGGTGATCAATGCGCGTTTCGTCATGCGGCCCGGGCCTCCTCAGAAAAACTGTCCGATCTTGCGCAGGTTCTTCAGCGCAAGCGTTCCGGCACCGCCTACCCCATTCCGCCGGATTGCGCGATAGTCCTCGCGGCTTTTTTGCACCAGGTTGGCAAGGGACCGGTTGCTGGCCCCGCCCAGGCGCATCCGCACCAGCACCCGCGGGATGTAGGCCAGCCGCACCTCTCCCGTCACGAGGTAGCGCAACATCGCGTCATAGTCGGCAGCGATGCGGAAGCCGGTGTCGTAGGTGCCGAAACGCAGGAACACCTCGCGTCGCAGGTAGAGGGTGGGGTGGGGCGGCATCCAGCCCCGGCGCAGGCTGCGCGCGTCATAGCCGCCCGAGCGCCAGCGCCGGATGCGTCGCGACGGGTCACGGGCCGACACATAGTCGAGATCGCCATAGACCCCGTCGGCGCCTGTCCTGGCCAGCGTCTCGGCCACGCTGGCCAGCACCTCGTCATCGGCGAAGACATCGTCGGAATGCATCAGCCCGATGACCTCGCCCGTGGCCCGCTCGATCCCGCGGTTGATGGCGT
>SBFT01000261.1 GCA_006227805.1 Paracoccaceae bacterium | reverse complement strand
TGCCGCGCTCCTGCGGCGGTTGATCGCGATGCCGCTGGTCGTCCTGGTGCTGGCGGGGGTGGTCACCGCCGGAGCGGGTCTGTTCTATCAGGGCCTGCCGCGCGAACTGGCCCCGCGCGAGGATCGCGGCGTGGCCTTCATCCCGCTGACGGCCCCTCAGGGCAGCACCGTGGACTACACCGACCGCGCCGCCCTCCAGGTCGAGGACATCCTGCGCCCCCTGCAGGAGGAAGGTATCGTCGCGACCGTCTTCACCTTCACCGGCTGGGGCAACCGGCCCTGGCGGTCCTTCGTCGTCTTCCGCCTTGCCCCCTGGGAGGAGCGCGATGTCGACGTGGCCGAGGTCGTGCGCCGGATCGCGCCGCAGATGGGACAGGTCACGCTGGCCCGCGGCTTCCCGATCGCGCCCGCGGGGCTGGGCCTGCGGGGCAACGCGACCCCGGTTCAGGTGGTGGTCAGCGGCCCCGATTTCGAGAGCGTCAAGCTCTGGGCGAATGCGCTGCTGGAGCGTGCCCAAGGCATCGAGGGCCTGGTCAACCCCGAGATCAACTTCGAACAGAACCAGCCCCAGCTCGATGTCCGCATCGACCGTCAGCGCGCCGATGACCTGGGCATTTCGGTCGAGGTGATCGCCAGCACGATGCAGACGATGCTGGCGGGCCGCGAGGCCACCACCTTCGTCAGCCGGGGCCGCGAATATCCGGTCATCATGCAGGCCGAGGAGGCCGACCGCGTCTCGCCCTCGGATATCGACAACATCTTCATCCGCGCGGGCGACGGCGACACGCTGGTGCCGCTCGGCGCGCTGGTCAGCGTGGACGAGAACGCCGCCGCCCCGTCGCTGCGCAGGTATGACAGGCTGCCGTCGATCCAGCTGTCGGGCGCGCTTGCGCCGGGCGCCGACCTGGGCGCGGTGCTGGCGCAACTGGAGGAGGCCGCGGCCGGGATCATCCCGGTCGAGGGTAAGTTGGGTTTCGACGGCCAGTCGCGGACCTTCAAGGACAGCCAGTCGGGCGCGGTCCTGGTCTTCGCGATGGCGCTTCTGATCGTGTTCCTGGTGCTGGCGGCGCAGTTCGAAAGCTTCGTGCACCCGGTGACGATCCTGCTGACCGTGCCGGCCGGCGTGGCCGGGGCGATCTATGCCATGGCCGCCGGGGGATTGTCGCTGAACGTCTATTCCCAGATCGGGATCATCCTGCTGACCGGCCTGGTGGCGAAGAACGGGATCCTGATCGTCGAATTCGCCAACCAGCTGCGCGACGAGGGCCGCGATATCCGCGACGCGGTCGTGACCGCCTCGGCGCTGCGGTTGCGCCCGATCCTGATGACCGCGATCTCGACGATCCTGGGGGCGGTGCCGCTGATCCTGGCCTCGGGCGCGGGGGCCGAGGCGCGCCAGTCCATCGGGACGGTGATCATCGCGGGGCTGGCGCTGGCGACGCTGCTGATGCTGGTCGTGACGCCCGTGCTCTACGATCTTCTGGCCCGCCTCACCCGCCCCCGCGGCGCGGCGGCGGCGGAACTGGATGCCCAACTGGCGGCGGGCGCGCGCAAGGCGGGCGAGGGGGCCTGAGCCGTCAGGTCCGCGCCGCCGCCTTCAGCTGCGCCAGGCCAGCAGGCGACGCTCGACCAGGCCGATCCCGGCGCTGACGGTGACGCCCAGAACCGACAGGATCACCACGCCCGCGAAGAGGCGCTCGAGGTCATAGAGCGATCCCGCCTCGAGGATATAGGCGCCGATGCCGTGGCTGGCGCCCAGCATCTCGGCCGCGACCAGCAGGATGATCGCGATGGCCAGGCTGATGCGCAGGCCCGACAGGATCCCGGGCATCGCACCCGGCAGCACGATCTTGCGCACGATCGAGACCCAGGACAGCCCGAAGCTCTGACCCATGCGGATCAGGGTGCGGTCCACGTTGTCGACCGCGCCATAGGTGGCGACGACCATGGGCGTGAAGGTGCCGAAGGCGATGAGGGCGTATTTCGAGGCCTCGTCGATGCCGAACCAGATCACGAAGAGCGGCAGCAGCGCGATCTTGGGGATCGGGAAGATCGCCGCCACCAGCGGCACCAGACCCGCGCGGACATGGCTGAAGAGGCCGATCAGGATGCCGAGGCTGATGCCGATGCCGACGCCGATGGCCGCCCCCACGATCAGCCGCGTCAGCGAGGGGACGAGGTGCCGGAAGAGAAGCCCGGACTCGTAGAGCTGGACGAAGGTCTCGAGCACGTCCGAGGGGCGCGGCAGGGTCAGGGCGGAAATCCAGCCCGCGCGGGTGCCCCATTCGGCCAGCGCGATCAGCGCCACGAAGACCGCGAGGCCGACCCATTTGCGCGGGCGCGGCGCAAAGCCCCCGCCGCGGAAGGGCACGGGTCGGGCGGTTTCGGACGGGCTTGTGCCGGGGGCGTGCGCGGTCTCAGCCATGGAGCAGCTCGGAATCGGCGGCGCGGGCCTCGTCGCGCATCATTTCCCACAGGCGGCGCTGGTAGAGATCCAGCTCGGGGTCGCCGAAGGCGCGCCGGGCGAGCGGCATGTCGATCTCGACGATCTCGCGGATCTGGCCGGGCCGGCGCGACAGCACCACGATGGAATGGCCCAGGCGCACGGCCTCGGCCAGGTTGTGGGTGACGTAGACGGCGGTGAAGTTCGCCCGGGTCCAGAGGCTGATCAGGTCGTCCATCAGCAATTCGCGCGTCTGGCTGTCGAGCGCCGAGAGCGGTTCGTCCATCAGCATCACCGCCGGGTTCACCGCCAGCGCCCGCGCGATCGCCACGCGCTGCTTCATGCCGCCCGACAATTGCCGGGGCAGGGCGCGGGCGAAGTCGGTCAGCCTGGTGCGCGCCAGCACGTCGTCGATGATGGCGCGGGCCGCCGCGCCCGTGATGCCGTGGTCCTCGAGCACCAGCGAGACATTGCCCTCGACGCTGCGCCAGGGCAGGAGCGCGAAGTCCTGGAAGATGTAGGTCAGGGGGTTCAGGCAGCCTTGCGGGGCCTGCCCCAGTTGCAGCACGCGTCCCTGCCGGGGCCGTTCCAGCCCGCCGATGAAGCGCAGCAGCGTGGACTTGCCGCAACCCGACGGCCCGACGATGCAGACGATGCGGCCCGCGGGAACATGCAGGGTGATGTCGCGCATCACCTCGAAATCGCCATAGCTGTGGCTGATGCCTTCCAGCCGGATATCCATCGGATGCGCCCTTTCCCGGACAGAAGAAGGGGCGCCGCAGGCGACGCCCCCTCCCCGTGATCTGCTCAGCTGTCCATCGTCTGCACGTAGGACGTGTCCAGAAGCATGTCGAGCGTGATCCCGGCGTCGACCAGACCTTCGGACTGGAACCAGTCCAGCTGGTCGCGGACCGAGGCCACGTTCAGCGCCGCGCCTTCGTTCAGGCGCATCGTGCCGTTGATGATCGAGGCGGCGGCCTTTTCGCGCGGCTGGTCGGCGTTGACGTATTTGTGGATCAGATCGACCATCGCGTTCACGCCGTCCTCGCCGCCAGCCCTGGCGATCATGGCGGCGTTGTAATCCGCCGCCCCTTTCGAATAGCCCGCGAGGAAGCTTTCGGTCAGGGCGCGTTCCTCCGCGGCGTTCCTGGCCGAGGTGAACAGGGTCGTGACCTGGTAGCTCGGCAGGTAGGTCGAGACATCCCCGACGATGTGCACCGCGCCCGATCCGGCCAGCGGCTTGGCGATATGGGGCACGATGACCCAGCCGTCGATCTGGCCCGACTTCAGCGCGCCGATGATCGCGCCGACCTTCTGGAGGGGCTTGTAGTCCAGCGAGATCCCTTCCGCGGCGGCCATCTTGGCGCCCATGTAGTGGAAGGACGACCCGGCGGTCGAGATGCCGAAGGTCTTGCCGCCCAGGTCGGCGGGCGTTTTCACGCCGGCCTGGAAGGCTGCGTCCGAGACCAGGAATTTCTGTCCGTCGATGCCGGGTTCTTCCGACAGGCCGCCGCCGATCACCTTGATCGCGCCCTTCTGCGCCAGCGAGATCAGGCCCCCCGAGATCGCGGTCACGGCATAGTCCAGATCGCCGCTGGCGATCGCGACGGCCATGGGCTGGGCCGCCTCGAAGAATTCGAACTCGACGTCGAGGCCCGCTTCGGCGAAATAGCCGCGCTCGTAGGCGACGAAGCTGCCGGCGTGCGAAGTGAAGCGCAACGCGCCGACCTTGATCGGCTTGTTCATGGCCAGTGCGGGGCTGGCCAGCGACGCGGCGGCGGTGCCGCCCATGAGGGCAAGCGCCTTGCGGCGGTTCAATGTGATCATCGTGTTCCTCCCGAGGGTGTTCTTCTCGTTATTGGTGCGCAAGGCCGAGCGGACTGATGCGGCTCACCTGCGAAGTGGTGGTTATGTGTAGACGGCTTGGCTAAAACGGGTCAACCGCGCAGGGCAGTCCGGGCGCGAGATGGGGGAGGCGCTGGAATGATCGTGCAATACAACTGGAACACGTCGAACGGCTACAAGGTGGCCATCGCGCTGGCGGAAATGGGGCTGGAAAACCGGATCCGACCGGTGAACATCGGCGCGGACCAGCAGTTTTCCGAGGCCTTCTCGGCGCTGACGCCCAACAACAAGATCCCGGTGATCGTGGACGAGGCGGGCCCCGGCGGCGCGCCGATCACGATTTTCGAAAGCGGCGCTATCCTGACCTACCTGGCGGAAAAGTCGGGGAAATTCTGGCCTTCCGACCCGCGCGAGCGGATCGAGGCGCTGCAATGGATGTATTGGCAGATGTCGGGGCTGGGGCCGAATTTCGGGCAGCTGCACCATTTCAACCGCGTCGCCCCCGATGACCAGGTCTATGCGCGCGAGCGCTTCACCACCGAGGTGCGCCGCCTCTATGGCGTGCTCGATGCGCGGCTGGCGGGGCGCGATTTCATCATGGGCGATTATTCCATCGTGGACATGATGTGCTGGCCCTGGGTGGCGCGGCACGAATGGCAGAAGGTCGACCTGGCCGATTTCCCGAATGTCGAACGCTGGTTCAGGGCGATCGGCGCGCGCCCCGCGGTGATCCGGGCGCGCGCGGAACTCGATGCCGCCTGCAAGGCGGCCGGTTGACCGGGGGCTAGCTCATCTCTGCCAGAAGTCCGGCATTGCCGCCCGCGGCGGTGGTGTCGATGCAGACATGGCGCTCGATCCGCAGCCGCGCGGTCAGGTCATCCTCGGCCAGAAGCGGGATCAGCGGACCCTCGCGCGCGGCCAGCGCCCGGCGCATCGTGCGCAAGGCCCCGTCATCGGCCTGCGCGATGACCGCGTCGATCCCGTCGAGCGCGGTCAGTGCGGAGGGGTCCAGGACCCCGTCGAAGCTGTTCGCACCCGTCAGGCCCGGCGCGATGCCGATCGCGGCGCAGCCATTGGCGGCGGCGGCCTGCATCTGGGCGCGCGCCGATGCGGCGTCGGGGCCGAGGCACAGGACGCGCCCACGACCCAGTTCGGACAGGCGGTTCGATTCGCCGGTGGGTCCCGGCAGGCTGGTGGCCGAGAGGACCCGGCCCCCCGCCGGCAGCCTGCG
>SBFT01000217.1 GCA_006227805.1 Paracoccaceae bacterium | reverse complement strand
AACAACCTGGGCTTCAAGCTGACCGACGCCGCGATGGAGACGCTGGCGGTCCTGGCCGAGGCGCGGATGGATGACGACGTGCTGTCGGGCGCCGAGATCGAGGCGGTGATCTCGGGACGCGACGCGGCCGATTGCGACGAGGCCGCGGGCGCCACGCGGATCAAGCGGCTGCGCGACACGCTGGGCAACCAGATCGTGTCCGAGCTTCTGGTCAAGAACATCGCCCGGCGCGGCTACATGCTGGCGATCGAGAAGGACGTGATCCGGATGACCTGAGGGCGCAGAGGTCAGCCCAGCGCGGCGACGCGCAACAGCCCGAAGCGGGCCGCCGCCAGGTAGAGGGCGAGCGGACCGAGAAGACCCGCCGCAACGCCCAGGATCAGGTGCAGGGCGACGTCTTCGATCCCCGCCGCCATCAGAAGGACCCGGGTCGCCGCGCTGAAGATCGTGTGCGTCACGAAGATCGCCAGCGAAATCCGGCCCAGATAGGCCAGACACCGCACCGAAGGCCCACCGGCAAGGCGCTTGGACAGAAAGATCAGCGCCGGCAGCAGAAGCAGCGACAGGACACTGCCCGAGGCGACCGGCGACAGCAGCGCGCCATGGGTCGCGACCGCCCAGACCCCCGCCGCGAAGACAAGGACAGCGACAAGGGCCAAGGTCCCGGGCATCGGCGCCGAGCGGATCGGCGCCGCGCCGATCAGCGCGCCCAGCGTGAAGGGCAGCCCATAGGCCAGGGCCGGTGCGAAGAAGGGGGCTGCGCTGTCCGGCATGACCAGCACGAGGCCCGCCGCGCCGGTCGCGACCAGCGCCGCGGCCCAGAACCGCACATCGCCGAGGCGGGGCGCCAGCATCCCGCGCAACAGCGTGAAGACGGCGATGTTGAGGATCAGCGCCCAGAGGAACCACATGTGCTCGTAGGGCGGCAGCGGCCAGACCAGCAGGTCATCCCAGGCCTTGCCGGCATTGGCGCGGTCCCCGGCCAGCGCGCGGATGGCGAGAAAGGCATAGGTCCAGACCATCATGGTGTAGAGCAACGGCCAGAGCCGCGCGGTCAGCGCCGTCCCCAGATCGGCAGGCGGACGCATTCCGAAGGTGACGCCCGCCAGAAGAAAGAAGAGCGGCATGTGGAACGCGTAGATCAGGCGGTCCATCACGACGATGGCGTCGTTGCCGCCCGCGATGCCCGCCGATTCCAGGCCGCGACCGGCATGGCCGATGACGACCAGGATGATGCCCACGCCCTTGGCGAGATCGATCCATTCCAGCCGGCGATTCATTCCCGAACTCATAACCCGTAAGGACTTGCGCAGGTCCGGGATGGCCGGTTCGCACAGGTCGAACGCCACGCATTATAAAGGTTTCGCCGGGATGGAACATAGGCCCCGGACGGCACCGGGCCTGGTGGTGCGACAGACGCGCGGTTTGCGCGGTGGTGACCCCGGCAGGATTCGAACCTGCAACCTGCCCCTTAGGAGGGGGCTGCTCTATCCAATTGAGCCACGAGGTCTCCGATGCCTTCTTAACCGCACCGGACGCGCTTGTCATGACCCCAAGCACGCTGGACGCGGGGACTTCGTTTGCGTTAACACTCGGGGCAAGAAGCGTGAAGGACTTGCCATGACATCCGACATCAAACGCCCCCTGACGCTGCGCGACGTGTCCGAGGCGTCGGGCGTCTCGGAAATGACGGTCAGCCGGGTGCTGCGCAATCGGGGCGACGTGTCCGAGGCCACGCGGGAAAAGGTGCTGGCGGCGGCGAAGGAGCTTGGCTACGTCCCCAACAAGATCGCGGGATCGCTGGCGTCGAACCGGGTGAACCTGGTGGCGGTGATCATCCCGTCGCTGTCGAACATGGTCTTTCCCGAGGTCCTGACCGGCATCAACCAGGTCCTGGAAGGCACCGGGCTGCAACCGGTGGTGGGCGTCACCGACTACCTGCCGGAAAAGGAGGAGCGCGTCCTCTACGAGATGCTGTCCTGGCGACCCTCGGGCGTGATCATCGCGGGGCTGGAACATTCCGAAGCCTCACGCGCGATGCTGAAGGCGGCCGGTATCCCGGTGGTCGAGATCATGGACAGCGACGGCACGCCGATCGACGCGATGGTGGGCATCTCGCACCGCCGCGCCGGGCGCGAGATGGCCAAGGCAATCCTGAAGGCGGGCTATACGCGGATCGGCTTCATGGGCACCAAGATGCCGCTGGATCACCGGGCGCGGAAGCGGTTCGAGGGCTTCACCGAATACCTGGCCAAGAACGGGATCGAGATCGAGGACCGCGCCTTCTATTCCGGGGGATCGGCCCTGGCCAAGGGGCGCGAGATGACGGCCGAGATGCTGGCGCGGTCGCCGGAACTGGATTTCCTCTATTACTCGAACGACATGATCGGGGCGGGGGGACTTCTCTACCTGCTGGAACAGGGGATCGACGTGCCCGGCCAGATCGGCCTGGCGGGGTTCAACGGGGTCGAGTTGCTGCAGGGACTGCCGCGCCGCCTGGCCACGATGGATGCCTGCCGGCAGGAGATCGGGCGGCGCGCGGCCGAGATCGTCGCGGCGCGGCTGGCCGATCCGGATACGGATATCGACCAGCACGTGACGCTGACGCCCGCGATCACCTACGGCGACACGCTGCGGCGGCGGTGATGCCATGGCGCTGAAGCGGCTGGAGAACCGCGCCGCGCGCCGCGTCTTCCTGGACCGCCATGCCCTGGCCGAAGCGCCGCAGGGTCCGGCGACGGGGCCCGACCTTCTGGACCTGATCGAACGCCTGGGCTTCGTCCAGCTGGACAGCATCAACACGCTGGCGCGCGCCCATGACATGATCCTCTTCTCGCGGCGCCCTTCCTACCGCCCCCGAGCGCTGGAGCGTCTGCACCAGGCCGACCGCGCGGTCTTCGAGCACTGGACGCACGACGCCGCCGTTATCCCGATGCGGTTCTATCCGCATTGGCAGCTGCGCTTCCGCCGGGACGCGGACCAGTTGAAGACCCGCTACGCCGACTGGCACAAGAACGATTTCCACACACGCTTCGACGACGTGCTGGCCCATATCCGCGACCATGGGCCGGTGTCGTCCTCGGACGTCGGCACGGACGAACGGCGAAGCTCGGGCGGGTGGTGGGACTGGCACCCGTCCAAGACGGCTCTGGAATACCTGTGGCGCGCGGGCGCGCTGACCGTGGTGGGGCGCGAGAATTTCCAGAAGCGATACGACCTGACCGAGCGCGTGATCGAGGCATCGCTCTGCGATCCCGCGCGCTGCCCCGATCCGGCCGAGACGATCGACTGGAAATGCAATGCGGCACTCGACCGGCTGGGCTTCGCCACCAGCGGCGAGATCGCGGCCTTCTGGGCCACGGTCACGCCGGCGGAAGCGAAGGCCTGGTGCGCGGCGGAACGGGCAGCGGGGCGGATCGAGGAGATCGAGGTCGAAAGCGTCGATGGCAGCCTGCGGCGCAGTTTCGCCCGGCCCGGTCTGGACCCGGCACAGAGCCCCGAACCGACGGGCCGCATCCGGGTGCTGTCGCCCTTCGACCCGGCGCTGCGCGATCGCAGGCGCGCCGAGCGGCTGTTCGGATTTCACTATCGGATCGAGGTCTTCACCCCTGCCCCCCAGCGCAAATACGGCTATTACGTCCTGCCGCTGATGGAGCGGGACCGCCTGATCGGCCGCATCGACATGAAGGCCGAACGCGAAGCAGGCGTGCTGGCCGTGCGCGCGATGTGGCCCGAGGCCGATATCCGCTGGTCGCAGGCGCGGACACGCCGCCTGATGGCGGAACTCGAGCGCGTCGCGCGCTTTGCCGGGCTGGACGACATTCGGTTTGACAAGGACTGGCTGCGCGTGTCTGCCTGACCGTCGGCCCTCAATTCGGGAACCCAAGATGAGCCATCCAGACCTGCGGGGCATCGTCTCGCCCATCCTGACGCCGTTCAACGATGACGGCACGATCGCGACGCGGCTTTACATCGACCATGCGCTCGCCTCGCTGGAGGCGGGCGTGCATTACCTGTCGCCCTTCGGCACCACCGGCGAGGCCGTCGCCTGCGGGATGTCCGAACGGATGGAGATGCTGGAGCGCCTGGTGGATGCGGGCATTCCGCCGGACCGGCTGATGCCCGGGACGGGGCTTTGCGCGCTGCCCGACACGGTACTGCTGACGCGGCACGCGGCCGATCTGGGCTGCGCGGCGGCGATGGTCCTGCCGCCCTTCTATTATCCGCACAGCGAGGACGGGCTTTACACCTATTTCGCGCGGCTGATCGAGGCGGTTCAGGCCGACCGGTTGCGGCTGTGCATGTATCACATCCCGAAGATGACGGGCGTGGCGATCAGCCCGGCGCTGACCGCGCGGCTGAACGCGGCCTTCCCCGAAACCGTGGTGGCCTACAAGGACAGCGACGGCGACTGGACCAACACCAAGGCGGTGATCGACGCCGCGCCGGGCGTGTCGGTCTTCCCGGCGTCCGAAGTGCACCTGGTCCAGGGGATCGGCGCGGGCGCGGCGGGCTGCATCTCGGCCACCTGCAATTCCAACCCCTCGGTCATCCGCGCCTATTGGGATGCGCGCCAGCATGGGGACGAGGACCGGGCCGAAGCCCTGCGACCCGGCATGGAGGCGCATCGGCAGGCGGTGCAGGCGGCAGGCTTCATCCCGGCCCTGAAGGCGATGATGGCCACGGCGACGGGCGAGGCGCGCTGGCTGAACACGCGCCCGCCCATGGACGACGCCGACCCCGCCCTGGGCCAGCGCCTGGTGGATCAGCTGGGCTGGTCCTGGCCCCCCGAGGATCCCCGTCAGCCGAGGACCTGATCCAGCCGCGCCCGTGGAAATCCCAGGCCATGGACCAGAACCGTGGCCAGCGTGTCGCGGTCGAGGTCGAGGTGCGCGCAGGTGCGCGCCAGCGTCGCCATCAACCTTTCGGTGATGTCGGCCTGCGTCAGGGTCCGGGCCTCGATCCCGGCGAAGCGGGCCTCCTCGCGGGCGAGGTCCTCGACCAGCGGGTCGATCACCGCGCCGCCGCCCCCGGGATAACGATACCAGCCCCAGCCGATCTTCTTGCCGAGGCGCCCCTCCTCGACCGCGCGGTCGGCGATGTGGACATGTCCCTTGCCGGTGCGCGGCACTCCGGCGGCGCGGCGTCGCGCATAGCCGTGGTCGAGACCGATCAGGTCCTCGGCCTCGTAGCGGCCCAAGTCGAAGCCATGGGCGGTCATGGCCTCGTCCACCTCCCAGGGTGTCGCGCCTTCCAGCATCAGGCGGTCGGCCTCTGCCTGCAAGGCATCGAGAAGAGCAAGGCCAGGCGAGGGCCGACCCGCGGCCAGCAGCACCGGCGCGCGGCCGATCCGGACCATCAGGTCGGCGGCGCGGTCCAGCGTCGCAGGCGCGGTCGCGGCGAAGGGCGTCAGTTCGGTCAGGGCGCGCAGGTGCATCGGCTGGAACGGCATCAGGCAGAGCGCATTGCGCCCGGAGAGTGCGGCGTCCCAGGGTGCGGGCCAGGACGTGGCGATCAGGG
>SBFT01000071.1 GCA_006227805.1 Paracoccaceae bacterium | reverse complement strand
ATACACCAGCCTCTTTCCCGGCCTGCCCCGCTTCGCCGCGGCCGAGCCCATGCCCGATCATCCCCTCTCGCCCTTCCACCGGCTGCCGCACGCGGGCGCGTCGAACGCGTTTGCCGCGGCGCCCTCGCGGTCCGCCGCGGGGGGCACGCTTCTGGCCAATGACCCGCATCTGGGCTTTTCGGCGCCCACGATCTGGTATCTGGCGCGGCTGGAACTGGCCTCCGGCGGGGTGATCGGCGGCACGCTGCCCGGCGTGCCGGTGGTGATGACCGGGCGCAGCGCGCGCCTGGGCTGGGGCCTGACGTCCTCGTACCTGGACGACCAGGACGTCTATATCGAGCGCGTGAACCCCGACAATGACGAACAATACCTGACGCCCGACGGCTGGAAGGCGTTCGAAACCCGCGCCAGCATCATCGAGGTCAAGGACGCCGAGCCGCTGACGATCACGCTGCGCTGGACCGAGAACGGCCCCGTCCTGCCGCCCAGCCATTACGGGCTGGGGGCGGTGACGCCGCCGGGCCATGTGGCGTCGGTCGCCTGGACGCTGCTGAACCCGCGCGACACCACGATGAGTGCCGCCATGGGGCTTATGCGGGCCGCCGATGTGGACGAGGCGCTGGCGGCGGCCGAGGCCTTCGTGGCCCCCAGCCAGATGCTGACGCTGGTGGACGGGACCAGCGTCGCCATGAAGCTTCTGGGCGCGGTGCCGCGCCGCGATGCGGGGCACCAGACGCAGGGCCGGATGCCCTCGCAGGGGTGGCGCGCCGAGAACCGCTGGCAGGGGCGCATGGCCTATGCCTCGAACCCCGAATTCCGCAACCCGCGCGGCGGCATCCTGGGCAACACCAACAACAAGGTGCTGGAACGGCCCTTTCCCAACCATGTCTCGTATCTCTGGGGCGACAGCCAGAGGGTGAACCGCTGGCAGCGTCTGATGCAGGCGCGCCAGGTCCATACCCGCGACAGCTTCATCGAGGCGCAGCTCGACACCGTCAGCATGGCCGCGCGGACGCTGCTGCCGCTGGTGGGGGCGGATCTGTGGTTCACCGGCCAGGCCGCGCCCGAGGGCACGCCCGAACGCCAGCGCCAGCGCGCGCTGACGCTGCTGGCCGAGTGGAACGGCGAGATGAACGAGCACATGCCCGAGCCGCTGATCTATGCCGCCTGGATGCGCGCCCTGCAGGAGCGGCTGATCCGCGACGACCTGGGCCCGCTGGCGGACGAGTTCACCCATGTCGAGCCCCTGTTCATCGAGCGCGTCTTCCGCGACATCGACGGCGCCGGCGCCTGGTGCGACGTGGTGCAGTCGGCCCCGGTCGAGACCTGCACCGACATGGCGCGGCTGGCGCTGGACGACGCGCTGGTCTGGATCGCCGAGCGCTACGGCACGGCGCTGGAGAGCTTGCGCTGGGGCGACGCGCACCAGGCGACGCATGATCACCAGGTCCTGGGCGAGGTGCCGCTGCTGCGGTATTTCGTGAACATCCGCCAGTCGACCAGCGGCGACGATCACACGCTGATGCGCGGCAAGGTGGCGGGCAGCGGGCCCGACCCGTTCTTCAACGTGCATGGGGCGGGCTATCGCGGCGTCTACGACTTCGCCGATCCGGATTCGTCGGTCTACATCACCGCGACGGGCCAGTCGGGCCACTTCCTGTCGCGGCACTACGACGACCTGTCCCAGCTGTGGCGGCGCGGCGAATACATCCCGATGAGCCTCGACGCCGATCTGGCGCGGGCGGCCTCGGTCGGGATCACGGTGCTGGAGCCCGAGGGGCCATGACCCCTCCGGACCTGCCCTTGATCCTGATCGGGTTCGGCGCGGTCTTCTTCGTGGGGCTGATCGCCGATTGGGCGGGGCGGCATTCCCCGCTGCCGCGGGTCACGCTCTTGCTGCTGGCGGGGCTTGTGGTCGGGCGCGCGGGTCTCGACCTGATGCCGGATGCGCTGGTGGCGCTCTACGGGACGATCTCGATCGTGGCGCTGACGATGGTGGCCTTCCTGCTGGGGGGCGCGCTGTCGGTGAAGGTCCTGCGGAGCCAGGGGCGCGCCATCCTCGTCACCTCGCTGGCGGTGGTGGGCACGTCCTTCACGCTGGTGGCGGGCGGGCTGGCGGCGATGGGCACCGGGCTTTCGACCGCGCTGGTCCTGGGGGCGATCGCCTGCGCGACGGCGCCCGCGGCGACGCTGGACGTGATCCGGCAAAGCCGCATCGACAACGCCTTCACCCGTCGGGTGTCGGGGATCGTGGCGATCGACGACGTCTGGGGGCTGGTGGTGTTCAGCCTGGCCATCGTCGCCGCGCAGAGCCTCGAGGGCATGGCGAGCGACGCGGGCGTCCTGCGCGAGGCCGCCCGGGAAATCGGCGGGTCGGTCGCGCTGGGGCTGATCGTCGGGCTGCCGGCGGCCTATCTGACAGGCCGGCTCAGCCGCAACGAACCCTTGCGGATCGAGGCTCTGGGGCTGGTCTTCCTGACGGCGGGCGCGGCGCTGATGTTCGAGGTGTCCTTCCTGCTGGCGGGGATGATCGCAGGGGCGGTGATCGTGAACCTGGCCCGGCACCACACCCGCGCCTTCCACGAGATCGAGGGCCTGCAATGGCCCTTCTCGGTGGTGTTCTTCATCCTGGCGGGCGCGGGGCTGGAACTGGCCTCGCTGATGCAGATCGGCGCGCTGGGGGCCGCCTATGTCGGCCTGCGCGTCCTGTCGCGCATCGCGGGCGCGGTGCTGGGTTCGGTCCTGCTGCGCGACGGGGACCGGCGCGGCGGCGCGCTGGTGGGCGCGGCGCTGATGCCGCAGGCGGGGGTGGCCATCGGCATGGCGCTGGTGGCCGCCAGCGTCCTGCCCGGGCAGGCCGAGACGATCATGGCGGTGACGATCGGATCGACGGTGCTGTTCGAGCTGCTGGGCCCGCCGGTCACCGCCTGGGCGATCCGCAAATCCGCGCGCGATCAGGCCAGCGCCGCGAACTGAGCCTTCTGCTTGTCGGTCCAGAGGACCGAGAGGACATAGCCGTCCTCGGTCTGGACTTCGCGCTGCACCACGTCCTGCCGGAAGAGCCAGGCGCGCGCGCGGCCCTGGTCGAAGCGCAGGGCGATCTCGTCGGCGTGGCGCACGCCCTGCAGGGCCTCGGCCACCGCCGCCAGCAGCGGCCCGATCCCGGTGCCCTCCAGCGCCGAGACCGCGAAGACGCCCGCGTCGCGGCCCGCGCGGCCTTCGATCACCACGCGGTCTTCCGGCGAGAGGCGGTCGATCTTGTTCCAGACCTCGAACATCGGGCGGTCCTCGCCCACGCCCAGCGAAGCCAGGATCGCCTCGACGTCGCGGGCCTGTTCGGTCGTCTCGGCATGGCTGATGTCGCGCACATGCAGGATCAGGTCGGCGGCCAGCACCTCTTCCAGCGTGGCGCGGAAGGCGGCGACCAGTTCGGTCGGCAGATCACTGATGAAGCCCACGGTGTCCGACAGGATGATCTCGGGGCCGTCGGGCAGATCGACCCGCCGCATCGTCGGATCGAGCGTGGCGAAGAGCATGTCCTTGGCCATCACGTCCGCGCCGGTGAGGCGGTTGAACAAGGTCGACTTGCCGGCGTTGGTATAGCCCACCAAAGCCACGATCGGGTAAGGCACCTTGGCGCGCGCGCTGCGGTGCAGTTCGCGCGTCCTGACCACGCGGTCGAGCTGCCGGCGCAGGCGCACCAGTTGTTCGTCGATGGCGCGGCGGTCGGCCTCGATCTGGGTCTCGCCGGGGCCGCCGACGAAACCCAGTCCGCCGCGCTGCCGTTCGAGGTGCGTCCAGGCCCTGACCAGCCGCGTGCGCTGGTAGGAGAGCGCCGCCATCTCGACCTGGAGAACGCCTTCGCGGGTGCGCGCGCGGTCCGAGAAGATTTCGAGAATCAGCCCGGTCCGGTCGAGGATCTTGAGACCCCATTCCTTTTCCAGGTTGCGCTGCTGCACGGGCGAGACGGGGCCGTCGATCAGCACCAGTTCGATCTCGGCCGCCTTCAGGCGGTCCTTCAGTTCGGCGATCTTGCCCTTGCCGAAGAGCTGGCCCGCCTGGGGCCTGTCGACGCGCACGATCTCGCCGCCCGCGACGATCAGATCGGGCAAGGCCGCGGCAAGGGCGATACCCTCTTCCAGCGCAGGGCCGGGATCGCGGCGATGCGGGTCGTTTCGGATGTCCGGATGCAATACCCAAGCGCGCGTGCGCTTGCGTTCATGGCTTTTCAAGAGGCGTCTTCGCCCTCGTAGAGGCTGATGGGTTGGGCCGGCATGATGGTCGAGATGGCATGTTTGTAGACCAGCTGGGACTGGCCATCGCGGCGCAGGAGAACGCAGAAATTGTCGAACCAGGTGATCACGCCCTGGAGCTTCACGCCGTTGATGAGGAAAATCGTGACCGGAACCTTCGTCTTGCGCACATGGTTCAGGAAAGCGTCCTGCAGGTTCTGTCTGTCCGAAGCCATTTTGAAAATCTCGCCATTGTTCTTGCTGCACGCCACGGTTCAGCATGCCCCTCGTCTTCGAGTATGTAATGGCATTTACCGAGATTCCACCCCAAAAAACAGTCCGTTACGGACCCATTTGCGGCCGCCTGCCTAGCGCCGCCAGAAATCCGCGCTGAGAAGGGCGATGATGGCCAGCGTTTCCAGCCGCCCCAGCACCATCGCGGCGGCCAGGACCAGCTTGGCCGGCGTGCCCAGTTCGATCAGGCGGATGGGCTCATCCGCCGCGACCCCGATCAGCGGCCCGGTGGTGGACAGGCTGGCCACGCTGAGCAGGATCGCATCCTCGAAGGACACGCCCAGCGCGGCCAGGATCACCGTCACGGCCGCGATGCTGAGCGCGAAGAGCATGAAGAAGATCCAGGCGATGAAGGCGCCGTCGCGCTTGATTCGCCGGTGGCCGCCGGTCTCGAGCCCGACCGAGGACGGGTGCATCAGGCGCTCCATCTCGCGCAGGCCGTTGCGGTAGAGCACGTAGACCCGCAGCAGCTTGACCCCGCCGGCCGTGGTGGCGACCCCGCCCCCGATCAGCGCGAGCCCCATCAGGATCAGGCCCGGCGTGCCCAGGCCCGACCAGTCCTGCGCGGTATCCCACTCGGCGCTGACGAAGCCCGTGGTGGTCAGGAAGGAAAGCGTCGTGAAGAGGCCGCCCCAGAAGGCGCGCAGACCCTGGCCGAGGTCTTCGCCCGCCGCGATCTCGAACGCGCCCAGCCAGTGGCGCAGGAACAGCAGGAGCGGCACCAGGAAGACGAGGAGCAGGCCCGCGCGGAATTCCGGGTCGCGGTCGAGCCGCGCATCCCCCGCCGTGACCGTGTCGCCGGAAAAGGTCAGCCGCGACAGCGCGAAGAGCATGAAGAGGAACATCACCGCCTCGCCCGGCAGGCCCGCGACGTCTTGCTCGATCCCGCCCACGGGCGAGATGCCGCTGGTCGCCATGATCGACATCGCATGGCAGAGCGCCACCAGCGCCCCGTCCCCCGCGATCAGCAGCGCCACCCACAGAACCGCCGTCAGGCCCGCGTAGATCGGAACGAGCGTCCAGGCGATCCGCGCCAGGCGCTTCTGGGGATCGGCGCGCTCGACCGCGATCTGGGCGCGCTCGGGGCGGCCCGGTTCGCCCCGGGCGGTGATCTCGAACCCGCCGAGGCTGAGCGGCGCCAGGATCGCCGAGGCCGCCACCCACATCAGCAGGCCCCCCATCCAGCCCACCTGCGCGCGCCACAGATGCAGCGTCGCGTTCAGGCGTTCGGGCGGGTCGAACAGGGTGGCGCCGGTGGTGGTGAAGGCGCTGACCATCTCGAAATAGGCGTTCAGGAACGAGGTCGTCTTCAGCGCGTCGTGGAAGGGCACCGCCAGGTAGGCCGGCAGGATCGTGAAGGCCGCCAGCAGCGCCAGAAGCTGGCCCATGGTGCCGTGGCGCGGCTGGCGCGCCGAGAGGATGATGGCGACCAGCGTGAAGAAGAACATCCCCAGGACGCCGGCATAGAAGAAGGATTGCGATGTCGGGTGATCGTCGCGGACCACGGCATGGGCGGCGGGCACCAGCATCGAGACGGCGCAGGCCCCGATCAGCAGGAGCAGGAGGGGCTGGCGCGCGATCGCACCGGGTTTGGCGGCGCGTCCCATCGCTCAGAAGAAGTCGATCGAGACCTGCATCAGGCGTTCGACCTCGGGGACATCATCGGCCATGGCGAAGATGGCGACCACGTCGCCTTCGTCGATCCGCAACTCGCTGGTTGGACGCAGGACCTTGTCGCCCTTGCGCACCGCGCCCACCAGCACGCCTTCGGGGAAATCGATGTCGCGCAGGCGCTGGCCCGCCATGGGCGAGGTCGAGAGGACCTCGGCCTCGATCACCTCGGCCTCGGCATCGCCGATGGAATAGACCATGCGCACGCGGCCATGCCGGATGTGGCGCAGGATGGAACTGACGGTGGTGGCGCGGGGATTGATGTAGGCGTCGATCCCCAGGGGCGCCATCAGCGGCACCAGGGTCGGATCGTTGATCAGCGCGATCGCCATCGGGCAGCCTTCGGCCTTGGCGCGCACGGCCACCAGCATGTTGGTCTTGTCGTCGTCGGTGACCGCCAGCATGGCGTCGGCGCGGTCGATCCCGGCCTCGGCCAGGAGCGCGCTGTCGAGGCCGTCGCCATGCAGCACGATGGTGCGTTCCAGCGCCTCGGCCGCGCGTTCGGCGATCGAGCGGTTCTTCTCGATGATGCGGGCGCGGATGCGGCCGGAATGGGTCTCGAGTTCCTTGGCCACGGCCAGCCCGACATTGCCGCCGCCGACGATGACGACGCGCTCCTGCTTCTTCTGGGACTTGCCGAAGATGTCCATGGTGCGCGCCACGTCGTCGACATGGGCGAAGACATAGGCCTCGTCCCGGGCGAAGATCTGGTCGCCCGGTTCGGGGGCGAACAAGGTGCCCTCGCGGCGCAGGCCCACCACGACCGCGCGCAGGGTCGAGAAGAGATCGGTCAGCTGGCGCAGCGGCGTGTTGATGATGGGGCAATCATCGTCGATCTTGAGGCCCAGAAGCTGGGCCTGGCCGTCCATGAAGGTTTCGGTGTCGAAGGCCGAGGGGGCGGAGAGGCGCTGCATCGCGGCCTGCGCGACCTCGCGTTCGGGGCTGATCACCACGTCGATCGGCAGGTGATCCCGGCGATAGAGATCCGAATAGATGGCGCTGAGATAGGCCTGGCTGCGCAGCCGCGCGATCTTGCGGTTCACGTTGAAGACGGAATGGGCCACCTGGCAGGTGACCATGTTCACCTCGTCCGAATGGGTGGCGGCGATGATCATGTCGGCGTCGCGCGCGCCTGCGCGGTCCAGCACGTCCGGGTAGGAGGCGAAGCCCGCCACCCCCTGCACGTCGAGCGTGTCCGTGGCGCGGCGCACGAGGTCGGGATTGGAATCGACCACCGTGACGTCGTTCTTTTCGCCCGAGAGGTGGCGCGCGATCTGCCAGCCGACCTGGCCTGCGCCGCAAATGATGACCTTCATCGGATCGACCGTCCTGGCCTCATGGAACCGGACCCTTTGAATGGCAGAAGGCCCCGGGGCGGTCAAATCAATTGTCAGTCCCCTTCGCGCGCGGCAGAATGGCGGCATGAAACATCGGCTTCTTCCCGTCGCGGCCCTGACCGCGCTGGCGTCCTGCACGCCGCTGACGATCTATCACAAGACCGGCGTCGAGGTGACGCGGATGGAGCGCGACCGCACCGACTGCGCGGTGCGCGCCCTGAACGCGGCACCGGTGGCGACCCAGGTGCGCCAGACCCCGCCCACCTTCATCCCGGCCCGGCAGGTCTGCAATTCCGCCGGGGTCTGCACGGTGATTCCCGGATACTGGGAGCCGGGACAGATCTATACGGTCGACCCGAACGCGGGCCTGCGCGCGCGGGTTCAGGACCAGTGCATGGCGGACCGCGGCTATGCGCCGGTCTCGATCCCCGCCTGCCCTGCCGGCGTGCGCAACGCGGCGCCCGTCCAGGCCAGCACCCGCCTGCCCGCGATCACGCCGCGATCCTGCGTGATCCGATACGACGATGGCAGCTGGCAGATCGTGACGCGGGGCTGATCGCAAGGCACGAATGCCGAAGGGCCGGTCACAGGCCGCGGCGTGGAATTGCGTATTTTCGACCAGAAAGAGGTGCCGGCGGCCCTGCGGATCAGGACCCGTCGGTCCGGGCCTCGCGCGTCAGAGATCGTCGTCCTCGCCATCGTCCAGATGCGCCACGCGCGCGCCCGCCTTCGCCGTGGTGACCACGCCCAGCGACTTGAGCTTGCGGTGCAGCGCGCTGCGTTCCATCCCCACGAAGGAGGCGGTGCGGCTGATGTTGCCGCCGAAGCGGTTGATCTGGGTGAGGAGGTATTCGCGCTCGAAGGCCTCGCGCGCCTCGCGCAGGGGCAGCGAGGCCAGCGCGCCGGACAGGACCACCCTGCCCTCGGCATCGCCCGCGGGGCTGTCGCCGGGCAGTTCCGGCGCCTCGATCGGGCCTGCGCCGTCGCCCAGGATCAGCACCCGTTCGATCAGGTTCTTGAGCTGGCGCACGTTGCCCGGCCATTCCATGGTCTGCATCAGGGCCACCGCCTCGTCCGAGAGCGGGCGGAGCGGAAGCCCTTGGGTTTCGTTGAAATGGGCGATGAAATGTTCCGCCAGAAGGGGAATGTCCTCGCGCCGGTCCGAGAGCGAGGGCACGCTGACCGGGACCACGTTGAGGCGGTGATAGAGTTCCTGCCGGAAGGCGCCCGCCGCGATCGCCGCCTGGAGGTCGCGGTTGGTCGAGGAGATGACGCGCAGGTCGACGCGCACCTTGTCGGTGCCGCCCACGCGCTGGAACTGCTGGTCGACCAGCACGCGCAGGATCTTGGACTGGGTGCCGATCGGCATGTCGGCCACTTCGTCGAAATAGATCACGCCGCCATGCGCCTCCTCGAGGAGGCCCTTCTCGACGCCGCGGTCCGAGCCCTCGCGGCCGAAGAGCACCTCCTCCATGCGCTCGGGCTCGATCGAGGCGCAATTGACGGTGACGAAGGGACCCGAGGCGCGGTTCGACTGGGCGTGGACATAGCGCGCGGCGATCTCCTTGCCCGACCCGGCGGGCCCCGAGAGCATCACGCGGCCGTTCGACTTGGTGACCTTGTCGAGCTGGCCCACCAGCGCGCGGAAGGCGGGGCTGGCGCCGATCATCCGGGCGGCGCCCGTCTCGCGGCGGCGCAGGCTGAGATTCTCGCGGCGCAGGCGCGAGGTTTCCATGGCGCGACGGATCACCACGAGAAGCTGGTCGATGTTGAAGGGCTTCTCGATGAAGTCATAGGCGCCCTGCTTGATCGCGGCGACCGCGATCTCGATGTTGCCATGGCCCGAGATGATGACGACCGGCACGTCCGGGTTGTCGCGCTTGACGGTCTTGAGGATGTCGATCCCGTCCATGTTGCTGTCCTTGAGCCAGATATCGAGGATCAGGAGCGCGGGCGGCTCGGCATTGATGGCGGCCATGCATTCGTCGGAATTGCCGGCCAGCCGGGTGGTGTAGCCCTCGTCCTCGAGGATGTCCGAGACCAGTTCGCGGATGTCGCGTTCGTCGTCTACGATCAGGATGTCAGTCATTCTCTTCCCTCGCTTGGGTCTTCGGTCGGCGCGGTCTCGGGGCGCAGCGGCAGGCGGATCACGGCCATGGCGCCGGGCCTGTCGCCGGGGTGGAACGGGGCCGCGTCGTCGAGGACAAGCGTGCCGCCATGTTCCTCGATGATCTTCTTGACGATGGGCAGGCCGAGGCCGGTGCCTTCGTCGCGGGTGGTCACATAAGGCTCGAAGAGGCGCGCGCGGTCTTCGGGCAGGCCGATCCCGTTGTCCGAAATGGTCAGGAGCGCCCGCCCCCCGTCCCGGGAGAGGGCCACGCGGATTTCCGGCTCGTGGTCATCGGGTGCGCCCTTTTGCTGAAGCGTCTCAATGGCTTCGCCTGCGTTCTTGATAAGGTTCGTCAGCGCCTGGCTGATCATGGTGGCGTCCAGATCGGCCATCATCGGCGCCTCCGGCAGCTCGGCCGTGATGCGCAGCCCGGGCTGGCCGGTCTGTTGCAGCAGCACCGCGTCGCGCACCAGCTGGGCCAGGTCCTCGGCCCGGCGTTCGGGTTCGGGCATCCGGGCGAACTTGGCGAATTCGTTGACGATGCGGCGCAGGTCGTTGGTCTGGCGCACGATCACGTCGGTCATCGCTTCCAGCTGGTCGCTGTCCTCGCCCAGCCTGGGGGCGAACTTGCGCTTGATGCGTTCGGCCGAGAGCTGGATCGGCGTCAGCGGGTTCTTGATCTCGTGGGCGATGCGGCGCGCGACGTCGCCCCAGGCCGCCATGCGCTGGGCGCTGACGAGGTCGGTGACGTCGTCGAAGGCGACCACGTAGCCTTCGAGGCGGCCATCCTCGGCCCGCCGCGTGGCCATGCGGACCAGCAGGTTTTCCAGCCGGCCCTGGCGGGTGACGCGGATGTCGTCCTGGGCCACTTCGGCGCTGCCCGATTTCAGCGTGTCGAAGAGCGCCCCGAATTCCGGCACCGCGACCTTGAGCGACAGCGCGTGTTCGTCGCCGGTCCAGTCGAGCAGGCGTTCGGCCGAGCGGTTCACGAAGGTGATGCGCCCCTCGGGATCGAGGCCCACCACGCCCGAGGTGACCGAGGACAGGACCGAATCGAAGAGCCGCCTGCGGCGCTCGATCTGGCGGGTATTGTCCAGAAGCGTCTCGCGCTGGCCTTTCAGCTGGCGCGTCATCTGGTTGAAGTAGCGCCCCAGCATGGCGATCTCGTCGTCGCCTTCCTCCTCGATCACGCGCACGTCCAGATCGCCCGCGCCGACGCGCTGCGCGGCCCCGGTCAGGCGGCCCACCGGCCGCGAGAGGCGTTCGGCGAACCACAGACCCAGCCAGATCGCGGCCAGGATCAGGATGACGGCGAACCCCAGATACAGCAGGCCGAACTCGAAGAGGACCCGGCCGCGTTCGCTTTCCAGCTGCTGATAGAGGCGCACCGATTCCTGCGTGTCGTCCAGCAGGCTGAGGATTTCGCCATCGACCTCGCGGCTGACGTAAAGATAGCGGTCCACGAAGGCGTCGAGGCGCACCAGCGCGCGGAACTCGTTGTTGTCCCAGTCCTCGATGATGACGAGGCCCGCCTCCGAGGCCTCGGCGATCTGGTCGGGGCTCAGCGTCTCGAAATCGAAGAGATAGCTGCTCTCGCCGCGGGCGCGGATCTCGCCGGTGCCGTCGACGACATAGGCCTCGCGCAGGCCGCGCTGGATCTGGGACTGGCCCTGGGCCAGGACCTGGCGGATCTCGCCGTCGCCCATGAAGAAGGTGACGCCGCGGCTGGCGTCGATGTAGCGCGCCAGCGCGCGGGCGTCCTCGGCCAGGTCGGCGCGCTGTTCGCCCTCGTAGGCCTCGGCGGCGGCGAGCGAGGCGCCGACCACGTTGCGAACGCGGTCCGAGAACCAGCCCTCGAGGCCGATATTGACGGTGAGGCCCGCGAAGATCGCGACCGTGACGGTGGGGATCAGCGCCAGCAGCGCGAAGACGCCGGTCAGGCGCAGGTGCAGCCGCGAGCCCGCCGATTGCGCCCGCCGCGCCGCGATCAGCCGCGCGACCGAGCCCAGGACCAGCGCAGCGACGACCAGGATGTAGACGAGGTCGGCCAGAAGGACGAGGCGCAGCGACAGGCCGCTCACATCCGCGTCCAGAGGCCCCAGCACCATGAAGGTGGCCAGCGCCAGAAGCGGGCCCAGCACCACAAGCCCCAGCGTCGCCGCATTGCGCACCCTGCGCGCGCGGCTCATCTGGCGGAAACGCTCCGTCCAATGGCTCTGCTGTGCCCGGGTCGCCACCCGATGCCCCTTATCCTGAGGGTGTCGCTGCCCGCGACCCACCGCCTGTGTTGTTCCCGTGTTCTTTCTGACGCGCCGCAGGGACCTGCGGCGGAATCGACACGGCCTGTGGCGAATTTACATCAATTTGCGGCGGCGTGTCACCTGGATATCCAGGTCGGTGATCTTTTTGCGCAAGGTATTGCGGTTGATCCCCAGAAGATCGGCACATTTTGCCTGGTTGCCGCCAGTGGCGTCCAGCGCGATCTCGATCAGCGGCGCCTCGACCTCGCGCAGGATGCGGCCATGCAGGCCCGGCGGCGGCAGCATGTTGCCGTGCAGGTCGAAATAGCGCCGCAGGTGACGCGCGACCGAGGTCGAGAGCTTCTCTGCCTCGCCGCCGCCCAGCACGGGCTGGGTCTCGGGCTGGCTGCCCAGGACGCCCTCGACCTCGGAGCGGGTGATCTCCTCGGCCCGGCTGGTCAGGACCAGGCGGCGGATGGCGTTTTCCAACTGGCGGACATTGCCGGGCCAGGAATAGGCGCGGAACAGCTCGGCCGCCTGCGCGCCCAGATGACGTTTCGAGGCGCCCT
The DNA here is from genome assembly GCA_006227805.1 of Paracoccaceae bacterium. GTDB lineage: Bacteria > Pseudomonadota > Alphaproteobacteria > Rhodobacterales > Rhodobacteraceae > JAGYKE01. Next base: position 2,118 of record SBFT01000071.1, on the reverse strand, counting down.
CGCGCTCGGCCCGGTTCAGGAAATGCTCGGCCAGAAGCGGGATGTCGTCGACGCGTTCGCGCAGGGACGGCACGTGGATCTGCGCGCCCGAGAGGCGGTAGAACAGGTCCTGGCGGACGCGGCCCGCCTCCATCGCGGCGGACAGATCGCTCTGGCTGGTCGCCATGAAGCGGGGCACGTATTCGCCCGGCGCATCCATCATGCGCACGATGCGGGCCTGCAGTTCCTCCTCGACATCGGCGATCTCGTCGATCAGCAGCGTGCCGCCCCTGACCCGCGCCAGAACCCGCGCGGGGCCTTCCAGTTCGCGGATGTCGCTGCCGGTGATGGTGACGAAAGGCAGCGTCCGGCGGTCCGAGAAGTCGTGGATGGCGCGCGCGATCAGCGACTTTCCGGTGCCGCTCTCGCCCGAGATCAGGACCGGCAGGTCGGTGTTCATGACGCGCGCCACGAGGCGGTAGAGCTGCTGCATGACCGGCGTGCGACCGACCAGCGGCAGATCGTCGGGCCGTTCGTCGTCATCGACCGCGCGTTCCGCCGGGCTGCGGCGCTTCTGTTCCAGCGCACGCGCGGTGCGCTTCATCAGGTCGGGCAGGTCGAAGGGCTTGGGCAGGTAGTCGTAGGCCTTGGCCTCGGCGGCCTGGATCGCGGTCATGATGGTGTTCTGGGCGCTGATCACGATGACCGGCAGTCCGGGGCGGTCCTGCGCGATCTTGGGCAGCATCTCGAGCCCGTTCCCGTCGGGCATCACCACGTCCGAGATCACCACGTCGCCCTTGCCCTCGGCCACCCAGCGCATCAGCGTGGTCAGCGAGGACGTGGCATGGACCTTGCAGCCCGCGCGCGTCAGCGCCTGGGTCAGGACGGTTCGGATCGTGCGGTCGTCATCGGCGACGAGAACGGTGCCATCCATCAGCGGCTCTCCTTGTTCACGGGGTCTGTGGCGATTGCCTCGCCGGTCTTGGGCTCGCGCGGGACGCGTTGCAGCGACAGGCGGAAGACGGTGCGGCCGGGCACCGAGGTCACGGAAATCCAGCCGTCATGGTCGGACACGATCTTCGAGACCAGCGCCAGGCCCAGCCCGGTGCCGTTCTCGCGCCCCGAGACGAAGGGATCGAAGATGTCGGCCTTGATGTGTTCGGGCAGGCCCGGGCCATCGTCGATGATCTCGACCTGGAGGGGCAGCGAATGGCCCGACCCGTCCGACCGGCGCAGGCGGAAGGAATGTTCGAAGAAGGTGTGGATGCGGATCTTGCCGCCCGCGGGATCGGCGGCCTCGGAGGCGTTCTTGAGCAGGTTCAGCACGACCTGGAGCAACTGGTCGGGATCGCCCCAGGCCAGCGGCAGCGAGGGGTCGTAATCCTCGATGATGGTCATGTGGGCGCCGAAGCCCAGCAGCGCCGAACGGCGCGCCCGGTCAAGAACGTCATGGATGTTGACCGGCCTGAAATCGGGGGCGGAGAGGTTGCCGAATTGCTCGACCTGTTCCAGCAGCTTCACGATCCGGCGGCTCTCGGCGACGATAAGATCCGTCAATTCAAGGTCTTCCGGCGCAAGGTTCATGCTGAGGAGCTGTGCCGCGCCGGTGATGCCCGCCAGCGGGTTCTTGATCTCGTGCGCCAGCATCTCGGCCATGCCGATGGCGGATTGGGCGGCGGACTTGACCGAATGGCTCTGCGTCATGCGGCCCGCCAGTTCGCGCGGGCTGATCATCAGGATCATCGTGCCGGGGTGGCCGACAAGGGGCGCGATCTGCAGCGCGCATTGCAGCGGCGCGCGGCTGCCCGTGCCCACGTCTACGTCGTTGACGAAGAGCGGCGTGCCGTTCGCCCGCGCCCGTTGCAGCGCCTCCTCGAGCGGCGCATCGACCGCCACCTGGTCCCAGACCGGCGTGCCGCGCACCGACCGGGCCGAGGCGTTGAAGAACCCCTCGGCGGCCGAGTTGACGTCGATGATGCGGTCCTCGCCGTCGATCAGCAGCGCGGGCACCGGCAGCGAGGCCCAGATCGACTGGTCCGAGGTCATGCGGCCACCCTGTCCTGCGGCACCAGCGCGTCCCGAAGAAGGCGCAGCACTTCGGCCCCGTCGCGCGCCGTCAGGACCGCCTTGCGCAAGGCC
>SBFT01000289.1 GCA_006227805.1 Paracoccaceae bacterium | reverse complement strand
GGGCGGCAATTCGACGCCGCCCCCGCCACCATCGATGTCCTGCCCGCGATCCGGGCCGCGACCCGCCTGCCCGTGATCTTCGACAGCGGGATCGAGGGCGGCCTCGACATCCTGCGGGCGCTGGCCTCGGGGGCGGATTTCGTCATGCTGGGGCGGGCCTGGCATTTCGCGCTGGCCGCGCTGGGGCCCGAGGGGCCGGACCACCTGCACCACATCCTGACCAGGGACATGATCGCCAACATGGGACAGCTGGGCGCGCGGACGCTGAAGGACCTGCCCGCGCCCTTCGCGCTGGGCTGAGGCGGCGTTCTCCGACGCGGAAAACGGCGGGATTTCGACACGAAATCCCGCGCCGGAAACAGCGTCGGTTTCCGGGCAAGACCCTGTGTCAGGGTCTTGCGCCGGGTGTCAGAGCCCCTTGGCGCGGTAGCTGGCCGCGACCTTGCCGATCGACACCAGGTAGGCGGCGGTGCGCAGGTCCTCGACATCGCCGCGCTCGTGCCAGATCGCCCGCATCGACTGGTAGGCGATCCGCATCGTGTCATCGAGACCCGAGCGCACCAGTTCCAGTTCGTCCGCGCCGCGCAGGTATCTCGCCTTGAAGTCGGGCGACAGCGTCCAGGTCTTGCCCAAGCTGTCGGACAGGGCCTCGAGTTCGTCCACGACCAGCTGGTGGCGGCTTTCCTCCTGGCGGCGCTGCATGCGGCCGAAGCGGATGTGCGACAGGTTCTTCACCCATTCGAAATAGGACACCGTGACGCCGCCCGCATTGGCATACATGTCGGGAATGATGACCGTGCCCTTGCGGCGCAGGATGTCGTCGGCGCCCGCGGTGACGGGGCCGTTCGCCGCCTCGATGATGAGGGGCGCGCGGATCCGGGCCGCGTTCTCCATGTGGATCACCCCCTCCATGGCGGCGGGGATCAGGATGTCGCATTCCTCCTCGAGGACGGCCGCGCCCTCGACCACATGCGCCGCATCGGGATAGCCGGTGACGCCGCCATGCTTGACGATCCAGCTGCGCACCGCCTCGACGTTCAGGCCCTTCGGGTCGAACAGCGCGCCGTCGCGTTCGATGATGCCGGTGATCCGGCAGCCGTCCTCCTCGGACAGGAACTTGGCGGCGTGATAGCCCACGTTGCCCAGGCCCTGCACGATCACCCGCTTGCCATCCAGCGTGCCCGACAGGCCCGCCTTGTCCACGTCGAGCCTGTCGCGGAAGAATTCGCGCAGGGCGTATTGCACGCCGCGTCCCGTCGCCTCGACCCGGCCCGCGATCCCGCCCGAGTTCAGCGGCTTGCCGGTGACGCAGGCGCGTGCGTTGATGTCGGTGGTGTTCATCCGCGCATACTGGTCGGCGATCCAGGCCATCTCGCGCTCGCCCGTGCCCATGTCGGGCGCGGGCACGTTCTGGCTGGGGTGGATCAGGTCGCGCTTGATCAGTTCATAGGCGAAGCGGCGGGTGATCAGTTCCAGCTCGTGCTCGTCATACTGGCGGGGGTCGATGCGCAATCCGCCCTTCGACCCGCCGAAGGGCGCCTCGACCAGGGCGCATTTGTAGGTCATTAGCGCCGCCAGCGCCTCGACCTCGTCCTGGTGGACATTGGGGGCATAGCGGATGCCGCCCTTGACCGGTTCCATATGTTCGGAATGAACGCTGCGATAGCCGGTGAAGGTATGGATCGCGCCGCGCAGACGCACGCCGAAACGGACCGTGTAGGTCGAGTTGCAGACGCGGATCTTCTCTTCCAGGCCGGGAGAGAGGTCCATCAGCGCCACCGCGCGGTTGAACATAAGGTCCACGCTTTCGCGGAACGACGGTTCGGCCTTCACATTCACGTTCATGTCACTGTCCTGTTGGTTTTCCACCGCGGGGCGAGTCGGGCCCGGGCGCCTGCTGTATACCGCGAAGCTTATGACGAATGGTTAGCGGAACGCCACTTTATTGGGCAGTCTCGGTCCGGGCCCGCGCCCCGCCGCAGGATCGCCGCGCCGGCCCGGGTATCGTCGCCGCCCCGGCCACAATCCCTCTGGAAACCGGCGAACTGTCGTGAAAATCGACGCCTAAGGCCCTGAAATACCGGGAAAACTGCCAAAATTCGGCCATCTTTTCGCGTCACACAGATGAAGACGCAATGTGTCTTTTGGCCCAGTCCGCCCAGGGGTTTCGATGGCGGTCCGGACCGGGTTCGAACGGAAAGGGACGGATTATGAACAAACCTATGCGCGACGAGCGGCCGCGGGCCGCGGGCATCCGCAGCCACGTGAAGCGGTTTGCCGGCGACGAGTCCGGGGTCATGACCATCTTCGGCGTCTACATCTTCGTGGCCATGATCGTGGTTGTCGGCATCGGCGTCGACATCATGCGCTATGAACGCGACCGCGCGCACCTGCAGGCGACGCTCGACCGCGCCGTGCTGGCGGCGGCCGACCTCGACCAGCCGCTGCCGCCGGCGGGCGTCGTCGCCGACTACTTCGCCAAGGCCGGACTGTCCGATGCCCTGGGCGAAGTCACCGTGACGGAGTCGATCGGCTCGCGCACGGTGTCGGCCACCGCCAACCAGACCTTCGTGACCCAGTTCATGCACATGAACGGGGTCGAGACCATGCAGATCGATTCCGGCAGCACCGCGCAGGAACGCGTCGACGCCGTCGAGATCTCGCTGGTGCTCGACGTGTCGGGCTCGATGAACTCGAACAGCCGCCTCACAAACCTCAAGATCGCCGCGAAGGATTTCGTGGACGAGATGTTCGACAATTCCGAGCCTGACACCGTCACGATCTCGATCGTGCCCTATGCGACCCAGGTATCGGCGCCGCAGGAATTGTTCGACCTGCTGAACGTGACGACCGAGCACAACTACTCGCGCTGCATCAACTGGGTCGGCAGCGATTTCAACGACACCACGATTTCGACCACGCGTCTTTACGAACGCACGATGCATTTCGACCCCTGGAACTATTTCGACGGTCGCGACAACGATCCGGTGGAATTGGTGCGCCTGCCCGTGTGTTCCGACCAGTCCCGGCACGAGATGATCCTGCTCGAGGACGACCGGCTGACGCTGAAGAACTTCATCGACGGTCTCACGGCAAACGGCAACACCTCTCTGGACGTGGGCATGAAATGGGGTTCGATCCTTGTCGATCCCAGTTTCCAGCCGCTCGCCCAGGACCTGGCCAATGCGGGCCACCTCAACAGCCAGTTCTCGAACCGTCCGGTTCCGCATGACGACAGCGAAACCATCAAGGTCATCGTCCTGATGACCGACGGCGAGAACACCAGCCAGTTCTTCATCAACCCCGGTTTCCGCACCGGCGACTCGAACATCTGGTGGAACGAACAGGAAGAGATCTATTCGGTCTATGTCGGCATCGACGTGGATGACGAGGACGGCGACGGCAACACCACCGAGCCGCGCTTCTACTGGCCCCACAACAACACCTGGCAGGACCACGCCTACGGCGAGGGCACCTACGACGAGACGACATACACGCAGGAGTGCACCTCGTTCCGTCGCAACGGCTCCTGCCGCCGCTACCAGACCGTGGCCACGACAGTCACGGTGAACGAACCCGGCAGCGCCGAGATCGTCACCTACGCCGATCTCTGGGCCTATACCTCGATCGCTCAGGTCGTCCGCAGCCTCTACGAGCCCTGGATGAACGACAGCCAGGCCTGGGACGACTGGTATTACTCCGTGCGCAACTTCGTCGGCGCGGGCACCAAGAACGCCCGGACCCTGGCGATCTGCAACGCGGCAAAGGCCAACGACACCATCGTCTTCACGATCGGTTTCGAGGCCCCGTCGGGCGGCACCACGATCCTGCAGCAATGCGCCAGCTCGGCCGCGCACTTCTTCGATGTCGAAGGGCTCGAGCTGGGGGATGCCTTCTCGTCCATCGCCTCGTCCATCCGCCAACTGAGGTTGACCCAATGATCCGGAAAGTTTCCCGCCACCTGCGCAGGTTTTCCCGGCGCGAAGACGGCAGCGCCACGGTCGAATTCTCGATCCTGTTCCTGCCGATGTTCACCTTCCTTCTGTCCGCCGTCGAGATCGGCATGATCCACATCCACCATTCGATGCTGGAACGCGCCGTGGACATGACGGTCCGCGACATCCGCCTGGGCACCGGGACGGCGCCGCAGCATGACCAGATCCGCCAGACGATCTGTGACCGCGCGGGCTTCATCGACGACTGCTCGGGTTCGGTGCGCATCGAGATGGTGCTGATGGATCCCTTCAACTGGACGAACCCGCCCACCGATGCCGACTGCATCGACCAGTCGCAGACCATCGCGCCGGTGCGCAGCTTCACCAACGGGGCCAGCAACCAGCTGATGTTCATGCGCGTCTGCGCGACCTTCGACCCGGTCTTCCCGACCATCGGCATGGGCAAGAACCTGATCAAGGACGGCGCGGGCAAATACGCACTGATCTCCACCGCCGCATTCGTGCAAGAACCGGGATAAGACAGATGTTCATTCGCAAGATCCTGAACCGCCTCAAGGCCTTCCGCGATGACACGCGCGGCAGCGTCACGGTCGAATTCGCGATGATGATGCCGCTTCTTTTCTGGGCCTATGGCGCGTCCTACGTCTTCTTCGACGCCTATCGCCAGAGCGCCGTGAACCTGAAGGCCGCCTACACGATCGGTGACCTCGTCTCGCGCGAGACGCGCGCCCTGAACGAAGCCTACATCGACTCGCTCTACAACATGACGCAGCTTCTGACGCGGACGAACTCGCCCCTGTCGATGCGCATCACCGTCGTGCGCTGGGACGCGGACGACGACATGTATTACTTCGACTGGTCGAAGGCGCGCGGCAGCGTGCAACCGATGACGCAGAACGACCTGGACGAACTGGAGGCGCGCCTGCCCACCATGCCCGACCAGGAACGCGTCATCGTCGTCGAGACCTGGAATACCTGGACGCCGCCCTTCAACGTCGGCATGACCAAGACGGACATCGACAACTTCGTGTTCACCCGGCCGCGTTTCGCGCCCCAGGTCGTGTTCCAGTAAACCGGATCGAGTGCCGTGCCCCTGCGCGGGCGCGGCGCCCTGACCGCGCGGCGCGGCGATCCCCCGGGGATGGCCGCGCCCTTGCGCGCAGTCGGATCACCTGCGCCCGTCGCGCATCATCAGCCTGGCCGCGATCATGTCGGCCATGATCTTGCCCTGCGCCGCCGCCGTCACCCCCCCGACCCCGATCGTGCGCCCGAAGCGCCAGTAGAGACCCGGATGCCAGCGCCGCGGCGCGCGGGTCTTGAGGTGCAGCAGAAACCCGTTGGACGGCTTGAACGCCAGGAAGCCCCGCTCGACCGAGGCGAAATCCTCGAAAGCGGCCAGTTTCAGGCCCTCGCCGTCGAAGAGACCCGCCTCGGTCAGCACCAGGCGGCCTTCGGTGGCGCGGCGCATCTTCTCGCCCAGGCCCAGGCCCGCAAGACCCAGCACGATCAGCATGATCTGAAAGGCCGTTTCGGGCGGAGTGGCGAAGGCGACGTAGAGCAGGAGCGCGCCCAGGAAGTAGAGCATGCCCACCCCCATCCAGCGCCGCCCCTGC
>SBFT01000235.1 GCA_006227805.1 Paracoccaceae bacterium | reverse complement strand
CGGATCTCCTCGACCTGCGCCGCGCGGTCCGACAGGCGCCAGAGCTGGTCGCGGCCCGCCTCGTAGGGCGCGGGCCAGTGCTCCAGCCGGTCGCCGATCTGCGCGCCCGCCCGAAGGGTCCAATAGGGATCCGCCAGGTGCGGCCGCGCCAGGCAGACAAGGTCCGCGCGCCCGGCCAGCAGGATCGAGTTCACGTGGTCGGGCTCGTAGATGTTGCCCACCGCCATGGTGGCGATGTCGGCCTCGTTCCGGATGCGGTCCGAGAAGGGCGTCTGGAACATCCGCCCGTAGACGGGCCGCGCCTCCGTGCTGGTCTGGCCCGCGCTGACGTCGATGATGTCGGCGCCCGCCTCCTCGAACATCTGCGCGATCCTCACCGCCTCGTCGGGGGTGACGCCGGCCTCGCCCACCCAGTCATTCGCGGAGATGCGCACCGACATGGGCTTGTCCGCAGGCCAGGCGGCGCGCATCGCGCGGAACACTTCCAGCGGATAGCGCATCCGGTTCTCCAGGCTGCCGCCATACTCATCGCTCCGCCGGTTCGACATGGGCGAGATGAAGCTCGAGATCAGGTAGCCATGCGCCGCGTGCAACTCGATCATGTCGAAGCCCGCGCGGTCGGCCATCTGCGCGGCGGCGACGAATTCCGCCGTCACGGCATCCATGTCCGCGCGGGTCATCTCGCGCGGGACGGCGTTCTGCGCAGACCACGGGATCGGGCTCGCGGAGATCAGCTCCCAGTTGCCGTCCTTCAGCGGCGCGTCCATCTCCTCCCAGCCGACCTGGGTCGATCCCTTGCGTCCCGAATGGCCGATCTGGCAGCAGATCTTCGCCTGCGTCTCGGCATGGACGAAATCGACAAGCCGCTTCCACGCGGCCTCGTGTTCGGGCGCGTAAAGCCCCGGACAGCCCGGCGTGATCCGGCCCGTGGGGCTGACGCAGGTCATCTCGGTATAGACCAGCCCCGCGCCGCCCTTGGCGCGTTCGCCGTAATGGATCAGGTGCCAGTCGGTCGGGCAGCCGTCCACGGCCTTGTATTGCGCCATGGGCGAGACAACGACGCGGTTCTTCAGCCGCATCTGGCGCAATTGGAACGGCGCGAACATCGGCGCGCGCACGGGCTCGTTGGCCCCCACGCCCGCCTGTTGCTGGAACCAGGCTTCCGCCGATTTCAGCCATGCGGGATCGCGTTCGCGCAGGTTCTCGTGGGAAATCCGCTGCGACCGGGTCAGCAGCGAATAGTTCAGCTGCACCGGATCGAGATCGAGATAGCGTTCCACGTCCTCGAACCATTCGAGCGAGTTGCGCGCCGCCGATTGCAGGCGCAGCACTTCCAGCCGGCGCTCCTCCTGGTAGCGGGTGAAGGCGCGTTCGAGCGAAGGCTCGTCCGTGATCAGGTTGGCCAGCGACACCGCGCTTTCCATCGCGAGCTTCGTTCCCGACCCGATCGAGAAATGCGCCGACGCCGCCGCATCGCCCATCAGGACCACGTTCTTGTGCGACCACTTCTCGCACAGGACGCGCGGGAAGCGGATCCAGGCCGATCCGCGGATGTGGTTGGCGTTCGTCATCAGGGAATGGCCGCCCAGGTATTCGGCGAAGACTTCCTCCAGCACGGCGATGCTTTCCTGCTGGCTCATCCTGTCGAAGCCGAAGTTCCGGAACGTCTCGGGGCCGCATTCCACCAGGAAGGTCGCGGTATCGTCGTCGAACTGGTAGGCATGGACCCAGATCCAGCCATGTTCGGTCTTCTTGAAGATGAAGGTGAAGGCGTCGTCGAATTTCTGATGCGTGCCCAGCCAGACGAAATGGCACTTGCGCACGTCGATGTCGGGCTTGAAGGCATGTGCGAATTCGGTGCGCGTCTTGGAATTCAGCCCGTCCGAGGCGACGACGACATCGTAATCGTCCATGTAGGCGCTGGCGCTGTGGACCTCGGTCTCGAATTGCAGGTCGACACCCAGTTCGCGCGCCCGCTCCTGCAGCAGAAGCAGCAGTTTCTTGCGCCCGATCCCGCAGAAGCCATGGCCCGAGGACACCAGCTTCTGGCCCTTGTGATGCAGCGCGATATCGTCCCAGTAGGCGAAGTTCGCCCGGATCGAGGCTGCGCTGACCGGATCGTTGGCCTGAAGGTTGTCGAGCGTCTCGTCCGACAGCACGACGCCCCAGCCGAACGTGTCGTCGGGCTTGTTGCGCTCGAGCACCGTCACCTGCGCATCGGGCTGCCGCAGCTTCAGCGTGATCGCGAAATAGAGGCCCGCAGGGCCACCGCCAAGACATAGGACCTTCACGGATCGACTCCCCCCTGATTGGACGCGTTCGGGACAAGCCTATGCCCTTCCCGATATATTTCAAGCTTAAAGTTTCAGGCTTGAAATAGTTGCCCGGACAGGCCCTTGGGAAAAGTCTGGACAGGTCTGCCCAGAATTGCGCATGGTTCTGGACAGATGTGCCCAGAAAGAGCCCGAGTCGTCCCGCACGCCCGCGCTCGGACCCGGACAGCGGAAAGGAAGCGCCCATGAAATCGCACTATCGTGCCGTCGTCATCGGGGGCGGCGTCGTCGGCGCCTCTGTCCTCTATCATCTCGCCAAGTTCGGCTGGACCGACGTGGCGCTGATCGAACGCAAGGTGCTGACGGCGGGCTCCAGCTGGCACGCCGCGGGCGGCATCCACGCGCTGAACGCAGACCCCAACATCGCCGCCCTTCAGGCCTATACCATCGACCTTCTGTCCGAGATCGAGAAGGAAAGCGGCCAGTCGATCGGTCTCCACATGACCGGCGGCCTTGTCATGGCGGGCACGCCCGACCGCTGGGAATGGCTCCAGTCGGCCTATCGCACCTTCCAGACCATCGGCATCGAGGATTGCCGCCTGATCACGCCGAAGGAAGCGGGCGAACTTTGCCCGATCATGTCGACCCATGGCATGATCGGAGGCATGTGGGCCGACCGCGAAGGCTATGTGGATACCACCGGCACGGTCCATGCCTATGCCATCGCGGCGAAGAAACGCGGCGCCGAGGTGATCGAGAACAACCGCGTGCTGGAGTTGCGCCAGGTCAGGGACGGCTGGGAAATCGTCACCGAGAAGGGCACGATCCATGCCGAACACGTGGTCAATGCCGCGGGCCTCTGGGCGAAACAGGTCGGTCGCATGGCGGGGATCGAACTGCCGGTCTCGCCCCTGAACCATCATTACCTGATCTCGGACACGATCCCTGAACTCGAGAAGCTCGATCACGAGATCCCGATGACGGTGGACCTGGAAGGCTTCACCTACATGCGGCAGGATCAGAAGGGCATCCTTCTGGGTATCTACGAGGTCAACCACGACCACTGGATGATGGACGGCGCGCCCTGGGATTACGGGTTCGAGCTGCAGCAGGAAGACACCGACCGGATCGAACACGAACTGACGCTGGGCTTCGAACGCTACCCCGCCCTTCAGGAGGTCGGCGTCAAGACCTGGGTGAATGGGGCCTTCACCTTCTCGCCCGACGGCAACCCGCTGGTGGGCCCCGTGCAGGGCAAGCCCGGCTACTGGTGCGCCTGCGCGGTCATGGCGGGCTTCCTGCAGGGTGGCGGCGTCGGCAAGAGCCTGGCCGAATGGATGATCCATGGCGAGCCCGAGGCGGACGTCTTCGGCATGGATGTCTCGCGCTATGGCGATTACGCGGGCAACAAGCGCTACATCAAGGAGACCACCGGACAATTCTATTCCCGCCGCTTCGTGATGACCTATCCGAACGAGCAATTGCCGGCGGGCCGTCCGATGAAGATGGCCCCCGCCCATGACGCGATGGAGGCCGCCGGCGCGCGTTGGGGCGTGAGCTATGGTCTCGAAGTGCCGCTTCTGTTCGCGCCCGCGGGCTTTGTCGAGACCCCCAGCCTGCGGCGGTCCAACGCCCATGACATCGTGGCGCAGGAATGCGCGGCGGTGCGCGGGCAGGTCGGGATGCTGGACATCTCGGGCTTCTCGCGCTTCGAGGTCTCGGGGCCGAAGGCGGCGGAATGGCTCGACCGGCTGATGGCGTCGAACCTGCCCGCCCCGGGACGCGCGAAACTGGCGCCGATGCTGTCGGACAGCGGACGCTTGAAGGGCGATCTGACCCTCCTCAACTGGGGCGACGGGCGCTTCTGGATCATGGGCAGCTATTACCTGCGCGCCTGGCACATGCGCTGGTTCCACGACCATCGCGGCGAAGGCGTCGACGTCACGGACATCTCGGACCGCGTGGTGGGCTTCTCGTTGTCGGGCCCCAACGCGCGCAGGGTGCTGGAACGCGTCACCCATGAAGACGTCAGTCCTGCCGCGATGCCCTTCATGGCCTGCCGCCGGATGGATGTGGGCCTCGCGCGCGCCCATGTCGCGCGGATGTCGGTCGCGGGCGAGTTGGGCTACGAGATCAACGTGGACGCCGCCGACCATGTCGGCCTGCGCCGGACCCTGATGCAGGCGGGCGCCGACCTCGGCCTGCGCGAATACGGCTATTACGCGCTGAATTCGCTGCGGCTGGAAAAATCCTTCGGCATCTGGAGCCGCGAATTCACCTGGGGCTATACCCCGGGCATGACCGGCATGGACCGCTGGATCGCCTGGGACAAGGGCGATTTCGTGGGCCGCGGGGCCGCATTGGCCGAACGCGACGGCAACGGGCCGGGGCTGAAGCTGGCGACCCTGCGGATCGAGGCGGACGGCGCGGATGCCTCGGGGTTCGAGCCCGTCTGGTCGGGGGGCCGCCGGGTCGGTTACGTCACATCGGGCGGCTATGGGCACACGCTGGGCCAGTCGCTGGCGATGGCTCTGATGGAGCCGGGCCTCTGCCAGCCCGGCACGCCCCTGTCGGTGCATGTGGTGGGCGTCGAGCGGCAGGCGGAGGTGATCGCGCCCTCTCCCTACGATCCGGACGGACGGGCGATGCGCGCATGACCGAAGCCCCCACCCGACGTGGCGGACGCAGACGCGGGGCCGAAGACCTCTCCCCGGTGCGCCAACCGGCCTATCGCAACCTGCGCAACCCGTTTCCGCGGATGCGCCTCTTCCCGGACGACGCCGTGCAGGCGATGCATCACGACGCGCTTGACGTGCTGGAACGCCTGGGCGTGATGGTGCTGCTGCCCGAGGCGCGCCGCCTCTTCGCGGACGCGGGCGCGCTGGTGGACGAGGACGGCCAGATCGTGCGCATCGGGCGCGACATCGTCGATGCGGCACTGGCCTCGGCGCCGAAATCCTTCCGGCTGGCCTGCGCCAATCCCGACCGCGACATCCTGTTCGAGCCGGGCGCCATGATCTTCATGGCAGGCGCGGGCGCGCCGCACGCCACGGACCTGGTGCGCGGCCGCCGCCCGGGAACCGAGCGGGATTTCCGCGAATTCATCCGTCTGGTCCAGCATTTCGACGTGTTGCCGATCCTGGGGCCCACCGTCGAGCCGCAGGACGTGGCCCTGCCCTTCCGGCATTACGCCTTCATGGACGCGCAGCTGACGCTGGCCGACAAGTTCCCCTTCGCCTATGCCCGCGGCACGCGGCAGGTCGAGGAATGTTTCGAGCTGCTCTGCGCCTTCCAGGGCCTC
>SBFT01000088.1 GCA_006227805.1 Paracoccaceae bacterium | reverse complement strand
GTCTCGATCGAGCAGGAAATGCGCGTGTCCTACCTGGACTACGCCATGTCCGTCATCGTCAGCCGTGCGATCCCGGACCTGCGCGACGGGCTGAAACCGGTGCACCGGCGCATCCTCTACGCGATGCACGAGACCGGGAACACCCACGACAAGTCCTACCGCAAGTCGGCGCGCCCCGTGGGCGACGTGATGGGTAAGTATCACCCCCACGGCGACAGCGCGATCTATGACGCGCTGGTGCGGATGGCGCAGGATTTCTCGATGTCGCTGCCGCTGCTGGACGGCCAGGGCAACTTCGGGTCCATGGACGGCGACAACCCCGCCGCCATGCGCTATACCGAAGTGCGGATGGACAAGCCCGCCGCCTACATCCTGGCCGACATCGACAAGGACACGGTCGATTTCCAGGACAATTACGACGGCAAGGACCGCGAACCCACCGTCCTGCCCGCGCGGTTCCCGAACATGCTGGTCAACGGCGCGGGCGGCATCGCCGTGGGCATGGCCACCAACATCCCGCCCCACAACCTGGGCGAGGTGGTGGACGCGACGCTGGCGCTGATCGAGAACCCCGACCTGTCGTCCGAGGACCTGATCCAGTATGTTCCGGGCCCCGATTTCCCCACAGGGGGCATCATGCTGGGCCGGTCGGGCGCGCGGAAGGCCTACCTGGAGGGGCGCGGCAGCGTCATCCTGCGCGCGAAGACCCGCGTCGAGGAGATCCGCAAGGACCGCTGGGCGATCATCCTGGACGAGATCCCCTACCAGGTGAACAAGGCCTCGATGATCGAGAAGATCGCCGAGGCGGTGCGCGAGAAGCGCATCGAGGGCATCTCGAACGTCGAGGACCAGTCCGACCGCGACGGCGTGCGGGTGGTGGTCGAACTCAAGCGCGACGCCACCGCCGAGGTGGTGCTGAACCAGCTGTTCCGCTTCACGCCGATGCAGACCTCGTTCGGCTGCAACATGCTGGCGCTGAACGGCGGACGCCCCGAACAGCTGACCCTGCGCGGCTTCCTCACCGCCTTCATCGATTTCCGCGAGGAAGTCGTCGCGCGCCGCACCGCCTTCGAATTGCGGAAAGCCCGCGAGCGCAGCCACATCCTCTGCGGCCTGGCCGTGGCGGTGTCGAACGTGGACGAGGTCGTGGCCACGATCCGGTCCTCGGCGGACGCGGCCGAGGCGCGGGAAAAGCTGATGACGCGGCGCTGGCCGGCCGGGGACATCCTGGAATATCTGCGGCTCATCGACGACCCGCTGCACCCGGTGAACGCGGACGGCACCTACAACCTGTCCGAGGCGCAGGCCCGCGCGATCCTGGACCTGCGGTTGCAACGCCTGACGCAGCTGGGCGTGAAGGAAGTCACCGACGAACTCGAGGCGCTGGCCGCCAAGATCAAGGAATACCTGGAAATCCTCGGCTCGCGCGAGCGGATCATGGGCCTGATCGCGGACGAATTGCGCGAGGTGAAGGAGCTCTTCGCCGTCCCGCGCCGCACCGAGATCGCCGACTGGTCCGGCGACATGGAGGACGAGGACCTGATCGAGCGCGAGGACATGGTCGTCACCGTGACCTCGGGCGGGTGGATCAAGCGCACCGCGCTGTCCGATTTCCGCGCCCAGAAGCGCGGCGGCAAGGGCCTGTCGGGGATGCAGACCAAGGAAGAGGACGTGGTCACCACCCTCTTCGTGGCCAACACCCACACCCAGCTTCTGTTCTTCACCACCGATGGCATGGTCTACAAGCTGAAGACCTGGCGCCTGCCCCTGGGTGGGCGCACCTCGAAGGGCAAGGCGATCGTGAACATCCTGCCGATCCCCACCGGCGTCAGCATCGCCGCGATCATGCCGGTCGACCGCGACGAGAGCGAGTGGGACGACCTCCAGATCGTCTTCGCCACCAGCGCGGGCGACGTGCGGCGCAACCAGCTGTCGGACTTCACCAACGTCAAGTCGAACGGCAAGATCGCGATGAAGCTGCCCGAGGACGTGAGCCTGGTGAACGCGCGCATCTGCACCGAGGACGACGACGTGATGCTGGTCACCAATTCGGGCCGGGCGATCCGCTTCCCCACGACGGATGTGCGCGTCTTCAAGGGCCGCGATTCGACCGGCGTGCGGGGCATCAGGCTGACGGGCAAGGATCGTGTGGTGTCGATGTCGGTGATCCGCCATTTCGAGGCCAGCCCGGACGAACGCGCGGCCTATCTGAAGATGCGCCGCCTGATGGCGGGCGTCACCGAGGAGGCCGAGGCGGACGAGGATGGCGGCAATGCCGACAGCGTCCTGCCGCAGGAACGCTATGCCGAGATGTCGGCGGCCGAGAACCTGATCCTGACGATCACCGCGCGCGGATCGGGCAAGCTGTCCTCCAGCCACGACTACCCCGTCCGGGGTCGCGGCGGCATCGGCGTCGCGGCGATGGACCGGGCGATGCGGGGCGGCGACCTGGTGGCGTCCTTCCCGGTCGAGATGGACGACCAGATCATGCTGGCCACCTCGAAGGGGCAGTCGATCCGGGTCCCGGTCGAGGGCATCAGCTTCCGATCGCGCAGCGCGGGCGGGGTGAAGGTGTTCGACACCGGAAAGGGCGAGGAAGTCGTCAGCGTCGCCTGGATCGCCGATCAGGGCGAGGACGAGGCCTAAGGGCGTCCCGCGCAGGGGCGCCCCCTGACCCGCGTGAAATCAGGGGCTTGCAGGCCGGGATTGATCCCCTCTTGACGCTTGGCGCGCAGGGGCCCCGATCAGAAGATCAGGGCCGCCAGCACGTAGAGCGCCATGAAGATCACGATCAGCGACCCGATCGTGTAGAAGGTGGCGCGCAGGTCATGGGTCTGCGCGGTCGCGTAGGCCACCGCATGGGCGGCGCGGGCGGCGACGAAGCCATACATCAGCCCCTGCGCCAGCCACAGGGGCGGCGCCACCATCACCATCAGGAAGCCCGCCATCCAGAAGCCGGGGATATTCTCGAGATCGTTGCGGTGCATCCGGCGCGAGCGGTCGACGTAATCGTTGATCTCCAGCTGCTCCGCGCGCGGGTTGGGGTTCAGCCGCGTCCTGCGCAGGTCCTCGGGCGAGGCGAAACCGCCATCGACGCGCATCATCCGCCAGACGGTCATCCAGCCCTGCCCCATCACCTTCAGCACCAGAAGCGCCGAGGCGATGGCATAGGTCACGAAGACCGGGTTCGTCAGCGATATCTGATCCACGAGACAACCCCTCCCCGAAGGCCCGCCCAATTGACGCAGACTGCCACGTCCCGGTCGACCTGTCAGGCCCGAAGGCGCGGCGTCACAAATCGTAGAGCGCGCCGAACTTCTCTTCCAGATAGGCCAGGAGCGGCTCGGGCGTGGGCTCGATCCCTGAGGCCATGGCGATGACCTCGCGCGGCTCGTAGAGGCCGCCATGGACCTGCACCTTCCCGCGCAGCCAGTCGGTGGCGGGGCCGGTGTCGCCCTTGGCCAGCCGCTTGTCGAGCTTGGGCAGATCGGCGCGCATCGCCTGATGCAGGCAGCCCGCATAGACATTGCCGAGGCTGTAGGTCGGGAAATAGCCGAACAGCCCCGCCGACCAGTGCACGTCCTGAAGGACCCCGTTCGAGGGCTTGTCCACGGCATAGCCGAAATCCGCGAGGAAGCGGTCGTTCCAGGCCGCTTCCAGATCGGCCACGGCCAGATCGCCCGAGATCAGCGCGCGTTCCAGATCGAAGCGCAGCATGATGTGGAGGTTGTATTGCACCTCGTCCGCCTCGGTCCGGATATAGCCCTTCTGCACGCGGTTCACGGCGGCATAGAAGGCGCCTTCGGATTTCACGCCGATATCGCCGAAGACGTCGCGCATCTGGTCGTAGAGCCATCCCGAGAAGGCGCGCGAGCGGCCGATCTGGTTCTCGTAGATGCGGCTCTGGCTTTCGTGGACGCCCATCGACACGCCGCGCCCCAGCGGCGTCAGCAGGTAGGCGCGGTCTATGCCCTGTTCGTAGGCCGCGTGGCCGACCTCGTGAATGGTGGAATAGACGCAGTTGAAGGGGTCCTTGGGATTGGTGCGGGTGGTGATGCGCACGTCGAGGCCCGAGCCCGAGGAAAACGGATGCACCGCCTTGTCCAGCCGCCCGGTCTTGAGGTCATAGCCGAAGGCGCGCGCCAGCCTGCGCGCCAGTTTCATCTGCCGGCCGGAAGGATAGACGCCCTTGAGGCCCTTGGGGCTGGGCTTGTCCAGAACAGCCGCGCGCAGTGCCACCAGGCGCGGGCGCATGGCGTCGAACATCGCGGCGACCTGGGCGGCGGTGGTGCCGGGTTCGTAATCGCCGAGCATCGCGTCATAGGCATCCCCGCCCTGGGCCAGGGCCTGCGCCTCCTCGCGCTTGAGCGCCACGATCTGCGCGAGCGTGGGCGCGAAGGCCTGCCAGTCCTCCTCGCGCCGCGCCTGGGCCCAGATGCCATGCGCGACCGAGGTCAGCCGCGCAAGCTCCGAGGCCAGCCGTTCCGGCACTTTCGAGGCGCGGTCGTAGTCGCGGCGGATATGGCGCAGATGCGCCTTGCCGACGGCGCTGCGCGGTCGCGCCTTCGCCAGCCATTCGCCGACGCGCGGATCGCTGCGGCGGGCATGAAGCACCGCCTCGATCGCGCCCATCTCCTCGCCGCGCTGGAGGGCGGCGCTGTGGGGCATCATGGTTTCCTGGTCCCAGGAGAGGCGCCCGGCGATCTGGGCAAGGGCCTCGGTCTGGCGCTGGAAGGCCATCAGGTCGTCGAAGGCGGGCATGGCTCAGGTTCCCTTGATCGAGGTTGCGACCGGATAGGCCGACAGGAAGCGCGCGCGCAGGATCAGCACCCACAGAACCACGGCCAGGACCTGGTGCGCAATCGCGATCTGCCAGGGCGCGCCGTAAAGCACCGTGACGATGCCGAGGACGACCTGGAGGAACAGCGCCGCCATGACCGCGTTGAAGGCGAAGCGCGTGCGGGGATGGGCGCTGGCGCGGCCGCGCAGCCAGACGACGATCCCGAAGGCGAAGAGCGCATAGCCCGTCATGCGGTGGATGAACTGCACCAGGCCCGGGCTTTCGAAGAAGTTGCGCCACCAGGGGTCCAGCGCGAAGGCGCTGGGGGGCAGGAACGCGCCGCCCATGGTGGGCCAGTCGGTATAGCTGCGGCCCGCGTCGATGCCCGCGACCAGCGCGCCGATCAGGATCTGGAGGAAGGCGAAATGCATCAGGCCGGTGGAAAGGCCGAACTGGCGCGCCTCCTTCCCGCGGCGGGCCTGCATCAGGTCCTTCTCGGTCCGGCCCAGAAGGAAGATGTACCAGGCGATGACGCCCAGGATCACGAAGGCGAGGCCGAGGTGGGTGGCCAGGCGATAGCTGGCGACATCGGTCATGCCTTCGCCCTGGGTGACGCCGCTCGAGACCATCCACCAGCCGATGGCGCCCTGCAGGCCGCCCAGCGCACCGATGAAGAACAGCCGCCGCGACCAGCCCACGGGGATCTGGCGGCGAATGGCGAACCACGCGAAGCCCAAGGCCCAGACGAGGCCGATCACCCGGCCCAGTTGCCGGTGGCCCCATTCCCACCAGTAGATCACCTTGAAGTCGTCCAGCGTCATCCACTGGTTCTGGATGCGCCATTCGTCGATCTGGCGGTAGAGGTCGAATTCGCGCTGCCAGTCGGCATCGCTGAGGGGCGG
>SBFT01000256.1 GCA_006227805.1 Paracoccaceae bacterium | reverse complement strand
AACCCGCTGCGCGCCTATGCCGCCGTCACCGCGGCCTATTGGGCCTTCATGCTGTCGGACGGCGCGCTGCGGATGCTGGTTCTGCTGCATTTCAACACGCTGGGCTTCACGCCGGTCCAGCTGGCCTGGCTGTTCCTGCTCTACGAACTGGCGGGGATCGTCACGAACCTGGGCGCGGGCTGGCTAGCCGCGCGCTTCGGTCTGGCGGCGACGCTCTATGGCGGGCTTGCCCTGCAGATCGCGGCGCTTGTGGCGCTCGCTCAACTCGACCCCGGCTGGGGTGTGGCGGCCTCGGTCGCCTTCGTCATGGCGGTTCAGGGCGTGTCGGGCGTGGCCAAGGACCTGGCCAAGATGTCCTCGAAATCCGCGGTGAAGCTGCTGGCGCCCAGCGAGGACGGCGGCCTCTTCCGCTGGGTGGCGGCGCTGACCGGCTCGAAGAACGCCGTGAAGGGCCTGGGTTTCTTCCTTGGGGCGGCCCTTCTGGCGCTGGCGGGGTTCCAGGCGGCGGTCTGGGGCATGGCGGGCGTGCTGGCGGCGATCCTGCTGGCGGTTGTCCTGTTCCTGCCCGCGGGCCTGCCGGGGCGGATGAAAGCGGAGGAGGCCTGGAGCGGCTGGCGCTCGAAGGACGCCCGCGTGAACCGCCTCAGCCTTGCGCGGATGTTCCTCTTCGGCGCGCGGGACGTCTGGTTCGTGGTGGGCATCCCGGTCTATTTCCAGTCGGTCCTGTCCGACGGCACCGCCGAAGGCCGGCGCGAGGCCTTCTTCCTGATCGGCAGTTTCCTGGCGCTCTGGATCATCGCCTATGGCGCGGTGCAGGCCCTCGCCCCCCGGCTTCTGGGCGCCAGGGGCCAGCCCGAGGCGGAAATCACCGCAAGGGCGATCTTGTGGGCGGGGCTTCTGGTGCCGATCCCCTTCGCGCTGGCCGCGGTCGCCTGGGCGGCGGGCGACCCGGCGGAGTGGCTGACGGCCACGCTGATCCTCGGGCTTCTGGTCTTCGGCTTCGTCTTCGCGATCAATTCCTCGGTCCATTCCTACCTGATCCTCGCCTTCGGATCGGCCGAACGGATCACCCGCGACGTGGGCTTCTACTACATGGCGAACGCGGCGGGACGGCTGATCGGCACGCTCTTGTCGGGTCTCAGCTACCAGGCCGGGGGTCTGCCGCTCTGCCTCGCCACGGCGGGTCTCATGGCGCTGGCCAGCTGGCTGGCCGCGCGGCGGCTCGCCCCTGGCTGAGCGGCTTGGGCGCCATCGGCGCCATCTCCCGCCGGAACGCGCCCCCCTGCCCCCTTCGCAACCGACTTTTCCCCCGCGGTCCGGGACGGCACGGGGTGCCGACGCCGAAGGGTCCGGCCCGATCCCGGCCGCGTCAGATCGAGACTTTCTCGAGGAGATCCTGCCGGGATATGTTCGCCTTGGTCTCGCTCAGCACGACCGAGCCGCGGTCGAGCGCCACGAAGCGATCGGCAAGGTCGAAGGCGAAGTCGAAGAACTGCTCGACCAGCACGATGGCCATTTCGCCTTCCTCGCGCAGTTGCGCGATCACGCGGCCGATCTGCTGGATGATGTTGGGCTGGATGCCCTCGGTCGGCTCGTCCAGCAGAAGCACCCTTGGCCGCGTGATCAGGGCGCGCGCGATCGCCAGTTGCTGCTGCTGGCCGCCCGAGAGATCGCCGCCGCGGCGGTGCTTCATCTCGGCCAGGACGGGAAACAGATCGAAGATGCGATCGGGAATCCCACGCTCGCCCGGCGGCAGGCACGAAAAGCCGGTCTCGAGGTTCTCCTCCACCGTCATCAGGGGAAAGATCTCGCGCCCCTGCGGCACATAGGCGATCCCGGCCTGCGCCGCCTGGAACGCGCCGGGGTGATCGAGACGCGCGCCGTTCAACGTGATGGTCCCCGAAGTATAGGGATGCCGCCCCGCGATCGCCTTCAGAAGCGAGGTCTTGCCCACGCCGTTGGTGCCCATGACGGCGGTGATCCTTCCGGTCTGGGCCGTCAGGTTCACGCCGTGCAGGATCTGGCTCTGGCCATAGTGGAGGGTCAGGTCGGATACAGTCAGCATGGCGGTCAGCGTCCCAGATAGACGTCGATGACGTGCTGGTTCTTCGTGACATGGTCGAGCGACCCCTCGGCCAGGACCGATCCCTCGTGCAGCACCGTCACCTTGCAGTTCAGCCTCCGCACGAACTCCATGTCATGTTCGATCACCACGACGGCCCGGGTCTCGGCCGCGCGCTTCAGAAGATCGGTCGTGTGTTCGCGCTCGGCCGGGGTCATTCCGGCGGCGGGTTCGTCGACCAAAAGAAGCCGCGGATCCTGCGCCAGCAACATGCCGATTTCCAGCCATTGCTTCTGGCCGTGCGACAGCTCGCCCGCAGGGCGCGCCATCTCGCCGGACAGGCCGATTTCCCCGGCAATCTCATCTATCCGCGCGGCGTCCGCGGGGCGTTCGCGGAAGAACAGCACGTCGAAGGGGCCGCGCGGATTCTTCAGCGCCATGGCGATGTTGTCGCGCACGCTCTGATCCTCGAAGATGGTCGGCTTCTGGAACTTGCGACCGATGCCCGCGCGCGCGATCTGGCTTTCGGACATGGACAGGAGCGAGACCGACTTCTCGCCCCAGATCACGCGGCCTTCATCGGGCCGGGTCTTGCCCGTGACGATGTCCATGAAGGTGGTCTTGCCGGCGCCGTTCGGGCCGATCACCGCGCGCAACTCGCGTTCGGCGATCTGGATCGACAGGTTGTTGATGGCCTTGAACCCGTCGAAACTGACCGAAACGCCCGACACTTCCAGAAGCGTGTTCATCGCGGGTTCCTCACCAGCCTGTCGAAGAGCCCGCCGATCCCCTTGGGAAAGAACAGCGTGACCGCCACGAAGGACAGCCCCAGCAGCACCAGCCACCAGTCGGTCCACTGGATCGTGTAGAAGCCCAAGGGCACGTCCGGCGCGCCGCCGCCGGTGAACCAGCTCGACAGAAGCGACACGAAGGCCGCGCCGATCACCGCGCCGTAGAGCCGCCCGCGCCCGCCGATGGCGACCCAGACCGCCAGGTAGATCGACGCGATGGGGGCGATCTCGGCGGGGTTCACGATCCCCGCCTGCGGGTAGTAAAGCGCCCCCGCGATGCCCGCGACGATGGCCGTCAGGGTGAAGACGAAGAGCTTGTAGCTTTCCACGTCATAGCCCAGGAACCGCACGCGGGCCTCGTTGTCGCGGATCGCGCGGATCACGCCGCCCATCTTGCCCGACACGACCCAGGCGAACAGGACATATCCCGCGCCGAGCGCCAGCGCCGAGGCCCAGAAGAACACGATCGCCACGACCGATTGCGGCACCGCCTCGTAGCCGGGGATGTTCTGAAGGCCGGAGAGGCCGTTGTTGCCGCGCAACCCGCTGTCGTTCTGAAAGAGGTAGAGCGACAGCGCCAGCGTCATGGCCTGCGTCAGGATCGACAGGTAGACGCCCGTCACCCGGCTGCGGAAGGCCAGCCAGCCGAAGACCAGGGCCAGCAGCCCCGGCACCAGCACCACCATGGCCAGTTGCAGGGCGAGGCTGTCCGCGAAACTCCACAACAGCGGGATCTCGGACGAGCCCACCACCCCGAAGATCTGCGTTCCGACCGCGTCGGTCACTTCCTGCGGCGTGGGCGGCAGCGGCCCGCCGGACAGGGACGCGGCGACGATCTGTTCGGTGCGCGCATACATCAGCCACATGCCGATCGCGTATCCGCCGATCCCGAAGAAGGCGAAATGGCCCAGCGACAGGATCCCGCAATAGCCCCAGACCACGTCCATGGCCACGGCGATCAGGCACAGGCACAGCGTCTTGCCCAGCGTCTTGACGAAACTGGTGGAGATCAGGCCCAGCCCGAAGCCTTCCGACAGGATGGTGACGCCGAGGGTCAGAAGCGACAGCGCCAGCAGGAACCACAGGACCGAGGGGTGCCGCAGGATGAAGGGCTTGCGCATGGCTCAGTCCCCCGCCGCGCGGCCCTTCAGGGCGACGATGCCCTTGGGCCGGAACTGGATGAAGAGGATGATGAACAGGATCATGTAGGTCTGCGCGGCCAGCGTGTTCGAGGGGTTGAACCACTCGATCCCCTTCTGCAGGAACCCGATCAGCGAGGCCCCCGCCAGCGTGCCCCAGACATTGCCCACGCCACCCACGACGACGGTCATGAAACTCTGCACGATGTAGTCGGCCCCCATCTCGGACGTGACCTTGGCGTAAAGCCCGATGGCGACGCCCGCGATCCCGGCGATCCCCGATCCCAGCCCGAAGGTCAGCATGTTGATGCGGTCGGGGTTGATGCCCATGCTGGCGGCCATGCCCGGATTCTGCGTCACCGCGCGCACCTCGAGCCCCAGCCGCGTGCGCTTCAGCACGAAGAGGATCAGGGCCAGAAACAACAGCGCCAGCACGAAGATCGCGATGCGGATATAGCTGATCGAGACCACGTCGTTGAAGGTCAGCGCCCCGTCCAGCCATCCGGGCGAGGTCAGCGGCCGCGCCTGCGTGCCGAAGATGTTCTTGGCCAGTTGCTGCAGCGCGATCGAGATCCCGAAGGTGGCCAGCAGGGTTTCCAGCGGGCGATGATAGAGATGCCGGATGACCAGCCGCTCCATCGTGACGCCCGCGGCGAAGGTCACGGCAAAGGCCACCGGCAGCGCGATCAGGATCGAGAGCGTGTAATCCGGCACGAAAAGCTGGATCACATAGCCGGTATAGGCGCCCATCATGATGAATTCGCCATGGGCCATGTTGATGACCCCCATCACGCCGAAGGTGATGGCCAGGCCGATGGCCGCCAGGAAATAGATCGACGCCAGCGACAACCCGTCAAGCGCCAGGTCCGCGACCTGGTAGAGCCCGACCGTCTGACCGATGCGCGTCAGCGCCTCGCCGGCGGCGGCGGTGATCGCGGGATCGGGTTCGGCGTAGCGGTCGAAGAAGACATGCGCGTCGACCGCCGCCTGGCGCGTGGCGTCGTCGACGAAGGGCGGCGCCTTGCCTGCGGCGGCCAAAGCGGAATAGGCGCGGATGCGGGCCTCGGCCGTGTCCAGGTCCGCGACCGGGATACCGGCCACCGCGCCGTTCTCGATATTGGCGATCAGGGCTTCGCGCAGGGCTGCGGGGGCGATGCGCGGCTGCGCCAGGCCTGCCTCGACCAGACGCTGATAGGCCGCCTCCAGGTCCAGGTCCGCGCCCGGCTGATAGACCCGGGCGATGTTGGCCCCCTCGGGAAGGGCGGGCGCGATCTCGGCGGTCGTCGCGACGATCCGGTTCAGAACGGCGCGCACATCGACCGAGATATCCGACGACAGCGCCTCGATGGCGGCGATCCGGGCCTCGGGCGAGGGTCCGTGCAGCGCCGTCAGCATCTGGACCAGCCGCTCCTTCGTGGCCTTGAGAGCTGCGTCCGGTTCGGTGGCGACCGACGCCGCGAGCGGGTCGAGCTGGCCCGCATCGAGGCTGCGCGCGATGGCCTGCACCGCCGCCGTGCGGCGGACGATGTCCGGATCGGAGAGCTGGAATTGCACCAGGGCCTCGCCGATGGCCCGGCGGACGCCGCCATTGGGGCGCGCCTCGGTCAGATCGGCGGGATCGGCCTCGCCGGCATCCGCGCCGGTGTCGAGATCGACCAGCCTGTCGCCCTGCCGCCGGAAGAAAAGCCCGTCCGAGCCGCGGCGCACGATCTCGCGGTCGCGCCAGGCTTCCAGGAAGTCGACTGATTGC
>SBFT01000241.1 GCA_006227805.1 Paracoccaceae bacterium | reverse complement strand
GACATGCTGGGCGAGACCACCCGCGAGAGCGATCCCCGCATCACCCAGGCGCGCCGCCGGATCGAGGTGATCGAGACCCGCATCGCCGACGAACGCCGCAAGCGCGGCCTGACCGACGGCGCGGGCGGCGGGTCCGAGGTCTTCGCCACCCTGGTCGGCGAATACGAACGCCTGACCGTCGACCGCGAATTCGCCGAGCGCACCTATACATCGGCCCTGGCGGCCTTCGACGCGGCCCAGGCCGAAGCCCGACGTCAGAGCCGCTATCTCGCCGCCCATATCCAGCCGACGCAGGCCGAACGCTCGGTCTATCCAAGACGCGCGATGATCCTGGGCCTGTCCGGCCTGTTCATCTTCCTCACATGGGCGACCCTGGTCCTTGTGGTCTATTCGCTGCGCGACCGGCGGTGACCGCCATGATCCGGTTGCAGAACCTGACCAAGGTCTTTCACCTGCACGGCCAGCGCAAGGTGGTGGCCGACGACATCACCCTGACCTTTCCGCCGCGCCGCTCGGTCGGTCTTCTGGGGCGCAACGGCGCGGGCAAGTCGACCCTGCTGAACATGATCGCCGGCACGATGGACCCGACCAGCGGGCGCATCCTGTCGCGCGGCACGATCTCGTGGCCGGTCGGCTTTGCCGGGTCCTTCCACGGCGACCTGACGGGCGCGCAGAACGCCCGCTTCATCGCGCGGATCTATGGCGTCGATACCGACGAACTTTCGGATTTCGTCGCCGATTTCGCGGACCTGGGCGCCCATTATCACCTGCCCTTCCGCAC
This sequence comes from Paracoccaceae bacterium, assembly GCA_006227805.1. Lineage (GTDB taxonomy): Bacteria > Pseudomonadota > Alphaproteobacteria > Rhodobacterales > Rhodobacteraceae > JAGYKE01. The sequence continues at coordinate 4,971 of SBFT01000241.1, read as the reverse complement.
CTATTCCGCGGGCATGAAATCGCGGCTGGCCTTCGGCGTCTCGATGGGCATCCGCTTCGACACCTACCTCGTGGACGAGGTCACCTCGGTCGGCGACGCCGCCTTCCGCAGGCGCAGCGCAAAGGTCTTCGCCGCCCGGATGCAGCACGCGGGTGCAATCGTCGTGTCGCATGGCATGGGCCAGATCCGGCAGCTCTGCGATGCCGCCGTCGTGCTGGACCGGGGCCGCCTGACCTGGTTCGACGATGTCGAGGCGGCGATCGCCCATCACAACCGCCTGATGGCGACGTGACGTTGCGCGCGCCCGCACCGCACCGCGCGCCCGCCCAACCAATCCTGAACCCAAGGCCGCGAACGTCTGCCCCACATGTTCCGACGAGGGGGTTCTGCCATGTCCGACCTGTCGCCACGGCTGTCCATGCCGTTCCTGCTGCCGTCCCAGGCGCAGAAGCACGTCACCCATAACGAGGCGCTGTCCCGTCTCGACACGCTGGTCCAGGCCACTGCCGCGACGCGGAACCTGACCACCCCGCCCGCCAGTCCCGCCGCGGGCGAGACGCATATCGTCCCTGTCGGCGCGACCGGCCCCTGGGCGGGGCAGGATCAGGCCATCGCCACCCATGACGGCACCGCCTGGACATTCTTCGCCCCGCAGCCGGGCTGGCGCGTCTATGTCACCGCCGAAGCCGCGGGCCTTGTCTGGTCGGGCAGCGCCTGGGCCATCGACCGCGCGCCGCTGGATGACCTGCCGGGCCTCGGCATCGGCACCAGCCATGACCAGACGAACCGGCTCAGCGTCGCCTCGCCCGCCACGCTCCTGACCCATGTCGGCGCAGGCCATCAGCTGAAGATCAACAAGGCGGCCCAGGGCGATACCGCCAGCCTGCTGTTCCAGACCGGCTTCGACGGCCGGGCCGAGATGGGCACCGCGGGCAGCGACGCGTTCGAGATCAAGGTCAGCCCGGACGGCGCCGCCTGGACGACCGCCCTGTCCTTCGACCCGGCCACGGGGCTGGCCAGCGGCGCCGCCGTGCAGGCGACGCCCGTCGACACGACGCCCGGCCGCCTGATGCGGGCAGATTTCGGCTATGGCCGCGGCAACCTGCTGGGGTCCGTCACCCTGGCCGCGGGCCAGCCGACCGGCGCGGTCCTCGAACGCGCGGCCACGGCCAATGGCGAATACCTGCGCCTGGCCGACGGCACCCAGATCTGCCAGCACGAACTCACGCTGGCCTTCGTCGACAGCACGCTCTGCACCGCCACCTGGACCTTTCCCGCCGCCTTTGTCGCGGGCAGCGCGCCGCAGGTCATGGGCAGCCTGAACACCGCGGACCTGGCGGCGACGGCACCGGCGATCGCGCCCAACGGGGTGTCCGGACTGACACTGGGCGCGCTGACGCCGATCTCGGCCGTGCTGCAGGTGCACGCCCTGACGGGGCAGAGCTTTCAGGCAGGAAACACCGTCGTAATGCGCGCGACCGCCATCGGCCGCTGGGCCTGACGACAGGGGAAAAGGGCGTGATCCTGACCTTCTCTCCCATCCGGATGGATGCCGGCCTGTCGTTGTCGCGCAAGGGCGACACGCTGATCGTGAACGGCGAAAGCTTCGACTTCGCCGCCCTGCCCGAGGGTGCCCTCCTGCCGCGCGGGGCGATCGCCAGCGACTGGTTCGCCGGGGACGTGACCCGCACGGAGGGCACGCTTCGCATCGCGATCCTGCTGCCGATCCATGCCGCCGCGTCCGAAGCCGCGCGCTTTCCGGTCGAACTCAGGCTTGACCGCGACGGGGTCATCTCCCTGCCGCGCGGCGCGATCACGAAGACAAGGGCCTGAGCCATGTCGAACATCGATCTGGCCCGCATCCTCACCGCCGAGGACCGCGCCCTTGCCCGGCAGAGGGCCGAGGCGCGCGGCCTCCTGGCCCGGACCGACTGGATGGTGATCCGCGCCGCGGAAACCGGGCGGCCCGTCCCGGAGGATATGCGCAAGGCGCGCGCGGCGGCCCGGCTGGTGCTGGACGGCGCGCAAGGGGGCTGAGCCGCCCTCAGACCCGACCCAGCAGCGCCGCCATCATCAGGCCCGCCTCGCCCGCCAGTCCATGGCGGCGCAGGCCCAGCGCATGCAAGGCACGCGCGCGCGACGGGCCGAACCGGGCACGGGTCGCCTCGACCCCGTCCAGAAGCGCCAGGGCCTCGGGCGTCAGGCATCCCGACACCCGGCGCAAGGCCGCCATGTTGGCGCGCATCCAGTCTCGATAGCCGGTCCCCAGGACCATGCCCGCCCGCCACAGCCCGGCGCGCGGCCCCTCATGCGCGCCCATCAGGTTGCCACGATGCTGGCGGTAGAGCAGCACCCGCGCCTCGTCGATGACGACCCGTCCGCCGGCGCCGCTGACCAGCTGATAGAGCCACCAGTCATGGAACGGCACCGAACCGGGATCGCCCGCCCGGCGCACCAGCGCCAGCGCCGCGGGCGACAGGACAGCGCTGTGCCCGCTGACCAGGTTCTGCACAAGCGCATTGCCGAAGCCGGGCACGGCACCCGAGGTCCGCGACACTCCCGTGACCCGCAGGTCGTCATCCACATGCAGGCTCTGCGCGCCGTAGAGCACGGCGCGCCCCTCCTCGCCTGCATCCTCGCCCAGCGCCCTGACGGCGCGCGCCAGCTTGTCCGGCAGCCAGACATCATCCTGGTCCGACAGGGCGACGATGCCCGGCGGCAGGTCGGGATGGGTCAGCAGCGACAGGAAGTTCGCCGCCGCCCCGCGCCGCGGTCCCTCCAGCAGGCGCACCTGGCGCGACGGGCCGACACGGTCACGGAACGCCTCGATCCGGGCGCGGGTGTCGTCCGACGATCCGTCGTCGCCGACCCAGAGCGACCAGGCCCGATGCGTCTGGTCGAGAAAGGACCGCAATTGCCCGTCCAGCGCGGGGCCCGCGTCGCGCGTCGCCATCAGGATCGTCACATGCCCCGCCATGAAGGGTCCCCCGCCTGGCCGCGCGGCCTCTCCGCCCGACCCCGCGATCCTGCGCCTTTGCGGTGAATTGTCGGTAAACGCCCTCGCCTTGCCATCTTGGCGCCCGACCGCGCGCACCCCGCACGGGCAGGCTCGGGGCGAGTTCACGGCTTTTCCGGACGGGGGTTGGTCATGGCCTGGATTTCCTTTCTCGACCGGCTGACATCGCTGCCGGGATCCTGGACCGCGGGCGCCGCGGATCTCGAACTGATTCGCGTCGGATCGCAGGACATCCTTGTCGCTGCCCGACCCGATTCCGGCGGCATCGCGGCCTGGACCACGGGCGGCACGCCCACCCTGACGGCCCAGGCCAGCCTGACCGGCACCGGCCTGCCCGCACCGGCCACGCTGACCGAATGGCAGAGCGGCGGACAAGCCCATGTCTGGGTCGGCGGCATGGGCGGCGGCGGCGCGGCCCTGTTCCAGGTCACCCAGGCCGGTCAGTTGCTGGCCGCGGGCGGGATCGGGGCGGCGGCGGGCACGGTCACCGCCATCGCGCCCGTGACCACCGGCAGCGACAGCTTCGTCTACACCGTCGTGCGCCAGACCGATCAGATCATGGCGTGGCGACAGACCGCGCCCGGCACCTTCACCGCGATCGAGACCCTGCGACACACCCCCGAAGGCAGCGGCTTAGACCAGCTGGCCCTGACCACCGCACAGGCCGGCGGTGCGCACTGGCTGCTGGCGGCCTCGCATGTCGACCACACGCTGACCAGCTACCGGATCGAGGCGGATGGCCGCCTGCAGATCACCGCAAGGCTGGGCGCGGACGGGGGCCTCGGCATCGCGGGCCCGGCCCATGTCGAGGTCATCACCTTCCAGGGCCAGACCTATGCGATCCTCGGCGCGACCGGCACCAGTTCGGTCTCCGTCGTGCGGATCGAAGCCGACGGGGCGCTGACCGTCACCGACCAGGTCAACGACACGCTGGACACGCGGTTCCAGGGCGTGACGGCCCTGCAGGTGGTCGAGACCGGGGGCCGCGTCTACGTGATCGCCGCGGGCGCGGATGATGGGCTGACCGTCATGACCCTTCTGCCGGGCGGGCGGCTGGCCGGTCTGCAGACCATCGCGCACCAGCCCGGCCAGGACCTGATGAACCCCGCCGCCCTGACGGCCCAGGTCGTCTCGCCCGGGATCATCAGGCTCTATTCGGCGGAACAGGGGGTCGCAGCCTTCTCGGGCTGGACGCTGAACGTCGATCCTGCGGGCGGCATCACCCAGCAGGCGGGTGCAGGTGGCGGCGCTTTGGCGGGGACAGCGGGCGACGATGTCCTGATCGGGGGCGCGGGCGCCGATGCCATCACCGCCGGGGCGGGGCGCGACATCCTGATCGACGGTGCGGGCCAGGACACCCTGACCGGCGGCCCCGGCGCCGATCTCTTCGTGTTTCAGCCCGATGGCCTCCTCGACCGGATCCAGGATTTCCAGCCGGGCGTCGACCGCCTGGACCTCTCGGCGCTGACCCGGAACCACTCGCTCGACGCGATCGGCTTCCAGACCCTGTCGAACGGTGTCCGCCTGACGATCGGAGCCGACCAGATCCAGATCGTTACCGCCAATGGCCAGCCGCTGTCGCGGTCGGATTTCCGCACCTCGGACCTCTTCGACCTCTGGCATATCGACGTGGGCGTCACGGCCATTGCGCGCATCCTGACCGGCGGCGGGGCCAACGATCTTCTGCAGGGCGGCGTCGCCGATGACATCCTGACCGGCGAGGCAGGCAACGACACCCTGCGCGGCGACATGGGCGACGACGTGCTGAACGGCGGCCCCGGCGCCGACCTGCTGGATGGCGGGCCCGGCATCGACACCGCCGACTACACCGGATCGACCGGATCGCTGCGCGTCGACCTGATGTTTCCGCATGTGAACACCAACATCGCGCTGGGCGACACGTTCCAGTCGATCGAGAACCTGATCGGCAGCCAGGGCATGGACAACCTGCGCGG
>SBFT01000034.1 GCA_006227805.1 Paracoccaceae bacterium | reverse complement strand
CTGCCCGCGGGCCTTCAGGTCATGGCCAGCCACGGGGCGGACCGGGCCGCGCTGGCGGCCGCGCGCGGGCTCGAGGCGATCCTTGCAGGATGCGGCGGGCCTGCGCTGGCCGCGTCGGCCGCCCGATCCTGACGGCGACACGCCGGGGCCCGCCGCCATCGCGCTGCGGGCCGCTATGCAGGTCCGGGCCGGAACGTCCAAGCTGGATTCACGCCGAAACTGACGGCAATACTTGGATGGACGCGGATGAGAGGACGGCACCGATGCGCGAAACCTTGCAGAATTTCCGGAGGCGCCCATGAGCGAGGCCCGCGATCTGCGCCCGGACGAGCGGGCGGTGGACCTGCAGCCCGCCTCCGATGCGGCCTTGCGGTTCATCGGCACGATCCGCACCCCCTGGGCCAGACGCGAGGATTGCCCGCGTCAGGGCCGCCATGACGGGCCCCTCTGCCGGCTGGTCCTCGATCCGGTCTGGCACGACGCGCTCCGGGGCCTCGAGGAGTATCCGACGATCGAGGTGCTCTACTGGCTGGACCGCAGCCGCCGCGACCTGGTCCTGCAGAACCCCAGGCATGACGCGCGCACGTTCGGCACCTTCGCCCTGCGCTCGCCCGTGCGGCCCAATCCGATCGGAACCTCGCTCGTCAAGCTCGAGAGGATCGAGGACGGCTGCGTCCATGTGCGCGGCCTCGACTGTCTCGACGGCACGCCGCTCCTCGACATCAAGCCCGACCGCTGCGCCTTCTCGCCCAAGGCGCCGCCAAAGCCGGGCGACACGCAGGACCAAGACGGCTGAGGATGGCCGCGCCGCGCGATGCGCGCCCCCTCGCCCCCGGGGCCAGCGCCGGACCATCCCGGGCGAGGATCGGGACAGGCTTTCTGCTGATGCTCCTCGTGATCCTGGCGCTGCCCGCCCATGCCCGCGGCTTCACCGACAGCGCCGGGCGCGTCGTCGAACTCCCCGAGCAGGTGAACACGGTCTTCGCGGCGGGTCCGCCGGCGGCGATCATCGTCTACATCCTCAAACCGGAGGCGCTGAGCGGCTGGCCCCGCGCGCTGCGCCCCGAGGAACGCGACTATATACCGAGCCCTTTCGCGACCTCCCCGAGACCGGGCGGATCACCGGGCGCGGCGGCGAGGCGAATCTCGAACGCGTGCCCCGGATCCGGCCGGATCTGATCATCGATTTCGGCTCGGTCCGCGACACCTATGTCGATCTGGCCGACCGCGTGCAGGACCAGACCGGCATTCCCTACATCCTGATCGACGGGCGGTTCGAGAACACCCCCGCGGCGCTCCGCCTGCTGGGAGAGGCGCTGGGCGTGCCGGACCGGGGCGCGGCGCTGGCGGCCCATGTGGAAGCCACCTTCGCCCGCATCGACGCCATCCTGACCGACCTGCCCGAGGCGGACCGGCCCCGCGTCTATCTGGCCCGGGGGCCGGAGGGGCTGGAGACGGGGATGAAGGGCTCGATCAACACCGAGATCATCGAACGCGCCGGGGGACGGAACGTGGCGGATGACTGCGGGGCGACGCGGGGACTGGTCCAGGCCTCGATGGAGCAGGTGATCGTCGCCAACCCCGAGATCATCGTGACATGGGACCCCGTCTTCTTCGGCAGGGTCTTCGACGATCCGCTCTGGCAGGGCATCGACGCGGTCCGCAACGGCCGGGTCTACCTGTCTCCGACGGCCCCCTTCGGCTGGGTCGACCGGCCGCCTTCCCTCAACCGGATGATGGGGCTGATCTGGATGGCCGGGCTGCTCCATCCCGATCGATGGGACGGCGATCTGCGCGAAGAGACCCGCGCCTTCTACAGCCTTTACTATCATGTCGACCTGAGCGAGGCGGACCTGCAGAGATTGCTGGAATGGGCCGAGGGACGACCGCCCCGATGATCCCGCGGCGCCCCGTGCCGAGCCTGACGGGCGCGCTGGCGCTTTGTCTCGCGGGCCTCGCCTTCGGCGCGGTCATGGTCGGGCCCTACGCCCTGACGCCCGGCCAGACGCTGATGGCGCTCTTGGGACGGGGCGATGCCCAGGCGGAAATCGTGGTCTGGAACATCCGTCTGCCGCGCGTCGCGGCGGCGCTCCTGGTGGGGGCGGCGCTGGCGGCGGCGGGGGCGAGTTACCAGGCCCTTTTCCGCAACCCGCTTGTCTCGCCGGACATCCTGGGCGTGTCGGCCGGGGCGGGCCTCGGCGCGGTCGCGGGCATCTTCCTGTCGCTGCCGGTCGTCGCGATCCAGGCCTCGGCCTTTGCGGGCGGCATGGTCGCGGTGGGCCTCGTGACGCTTGTCGCCTCGCTGGTGCGCAACACAGATCGGACACTGAGCCTCGTCCTGATCGGCGTCGTGATCGGGGCGCTGGCCGGCGCCGCCACCTCGCTTCTGAAGGTGATGGCCGATCCCTATGACCAGCTTACCGCGATCACCTTCTGGCTGCTGGGCTCGCTGGCCGCGATCACCGCGGACGACATCCTGCCCGCCCTGCCGGCGGTGCTGATCGGGCTGGTCCCGCTGGCGCTGCTGCGTTGGCGGATCAACGTGCTCAGCCTCGGGGACGAGGAAGCGCGCGCCCTGGGCGTCGAAGCGGGACGCACGAGGTTCCTGGTGATCGCCGCGGCCACGCTGATCACCGCCAGCGTCACCGCGCTGGCGGGGGTCGTCGGCTGGGTCGGCCTCGTCATCCCGCATATCGCGCGGATGCTGGTGGGGCCCGGGTTCGGGCGGCTCTTGCCCGTCTCGGTGCTCATAGGGGCGGGCTATCTGCTGATCGTCGACACCGCCGCGCGCACGATCGCGCAGGTCGAGGTGCCGCTGGGCATCCTGACCGCCGTCATCGGCGCGCCGTTCTTCGTCTGGCTGCTGGCGCGCGGCCGGCGCGGGTGGTCGTGATGCTGGCCGCGCAGGACCTCGCCATCGGCTATGGCGGAACCGAAATCGGCGCGGGGCTGAACCTTGCCGTGGATACCGGCGACATCCTCTGCCTGCTGGGACCCAACGGATGCGGCAAGACCACGCTTTTCCGCACCTTGCTGGGCTTGGTGCCCGCGCTTTCGGGGCAGGGTCTGCTGGGGGGCGTGCCGATCACCGCGCACCGCCGCGCCGAGATCGCCCGGCGCATCGCCTACGTGCCCCAGGCCCATGCCCCGCCCTTCCCGTTCGAGGCGCTCGAGGTCGTGCTCATGGGCCGCACCGCGCGCCTTGGCCCCTTCGGGCAGCCGGGCCGGCGCGACCGCGAGACGGCCCTGAACGCCATGCGGCAACTGGGTATCGCGGACCTCGCGCAGCGGGATTATTCGCGCCTGTCCGGCGGGCAGCGGCAACTCGTGCTGATCGCGCGCGCGCTGGCGCAGGAAGCGCCGCTGATCGTGATGGACGAACCCACCGCGAGTCTCGACTTCGGCAACCAGGCGCAGGTCCTGGCGCGGATCATCACGCTGGTGCGGGACGCGGCCGACACCGGGCGCGGGGTCATCCTGTCGACCCACGATCCCGACCAGGCCTTCGCGCTGGATGCCCGCGTCCTTCTGATGAAGGACGGCCGGACCCGCGCGGCCGGCCCGGCGCACGAGGTGCTGACCGGGGCCAACCTGAGCGAGGTCTACGCGATCCCCGTCCAGGTCGAGACCACCGCTTCGGGCCGGAAGGTCTGCCTGCCCGCGCTGGGCCGACCCGCGCCGAGGGACCGGACCGAGTGTTGCCCCGCCGGTCCCCGGAAGGAAGATCCGGCGCGTCCCGTCGGACGGCTTCTCTCCGGCGGCCCGCGCCGATATGCTGGGCGGGCCATCCTTCCGAACCGGCGAGGACACCCGATTGACGCAGACCGACACGCTTTCCGCGGCCCCGTCCTTGCCGCCATCCGGCCGGGGCCACCGGCCCGCATGATCGACGCGGTCCTGCTTCCGCTGCAGCGCAGGGTCCTGGAAGGCCCGGCCAGGGCGCTGGCCCGGCGCGGCATCCACGCCGACCGGATCACGCTTGCAGGCTTCGGGATCGGGGCGCTGGCGCTGCCTGCGCTGGCCGCGGGGCATTTCGGGCTGGCGCTGGCGCTGATCGCGCTGAACCGGCTGATGGACGGGCTGGACGGGGCCGTGGCCCGGCTGAACGGCCCCACCGACCGCGGCGCCTATCTCGACATCGCGCTCGACTTCGTCTTCTACGCGCTGGTGCCGCTGGGCTTCGCCCTGGCCGATCCCGACCGCAACGCCCTGCCCGCCGCCGTGCTGATCGCGGCCTTCGTGGGGACGGGGTCGTCCTTCCTGGCTTTCGCGGCGGTCGCGTCCAGACGCGGGCTCGACGCGCCCCGCTACCCGACCAAGGGCATCTACTATCTGGGCGGGCTCACGGAAGGGTTCGAGACCATCGCGATCTTCGTCGCGATGTGCCTCTTTCCCGCGTGGTTTCCCGCCCTTGCCCTGGCATTCGCCCTGGCCTGCGCGATCACGACCCTGTCACGATGGCGTCAGGGATGGATTGCGCTGTCGCCAGCCGACAGGAACCGTCTAGAGATGTGACACCTCACGGCTTCATCGGCCGCGCCACGGACAGACCCGGAAAGGACCCCTCATGCGCCTCGTTTCAGCCCTCTCGATCGCCGCGACGCTCGCCGGTGCCCCGGCCCTGGCGGACTGGCAGGCCACGCTCGACGCGGCGCGCGGCCAGACGGTCTACTGGAACGCCTGGGGCGGGGACGAGCGGACCAACGCCTTCATCGCCTGGGTCGGCGCGCAGACCGAGGCGCGCTATGGCGTCTCGATCGAGCATGTGCGCCTGACCGACACCGCCGAGGCCGTGACCCGTGTCCTGTCGGAAAAGGCGGCGGGCCGGGACACGGGCGGATCGGTCGACCTGATCTGGATCAACGGCCCGAATTTCCTGGCCATGAAGGAGCAGGGCCTGCTGTTCGGACCCTTCGTCGCGGACCTTCCGAACGCGGCCTATGTCGATCTGTCCGAGGGGGCGCCCGCAACGCTCGACTTCACCGTGCCGGTCGAGGGGATGGAAAGCCCCTGGCGGCTGGCGCGCTTCGTCTTCACCTACGACAGCGCGCGCGTCGATGCGCCGCCCGCGACCATGGCCGGTTTCGTCGACTGGGCCGCGGCCAATCCCGGCCGCGTCACCCATCCCGATCCCTCGAACTTCATGGGCGCGACCTTCCTCAAGCAGGCGCTGGTGGAACTCGCGCCCGATCCGGCGGCGCTCCAGGCGCCCGTCACCGATGACGCCTGGGCCGCGCAGACCGCGCCGCTCTGGGACTGGTACGCGCGGCTCCGCCCGAACCTCTGGCGCGGCGGCACGACCTTCCCCGAGAACGAAAGCGCGCAGTTCCGGCTTCTGGACGACGGCGAGGTCGACATCGCGATGGCCTTCGACCCGGCGGCCGCCGCGGCGCTGGTCGAACAGGGGCTTCTGCCCGACAGCGCGCGCGTCTTCGTCCCCGACGGCGGGAGCCTTGGCAACATCAGCTTCGTCGCGATCCCCTTCAACGCCGCCCACAAGGAAGGTGCAATGGTGGTTGCGAATTTCGTCCTCGATCCGGCTACACAAGCACATGCGCAGGACATCACCGTGCTCGGCAGCTATTCCGTTCTCGATCCGGAAAAGCTGGGTGACGCGGAGAAGGCCGCCTTCGCCGCATTGCCGTCTTCGCCGGCCTTGCCTACGAACGACTCCCTCGGCCCGACGCTGGGCGAACCGCATCCGAGCTGGATGACCAGGATCGCCGAGGAATGGGCAAAGCGCTACACGGAATG
>SBFT01000312.1 GCA_006227805.1 Paracoccaceae bacterium | reverse complement strand
GCGACGTGAGGTGCGGCCATCGTCGGCGTGACCACCGGTGAGGTCATCGCCGCGCCGGGTTCGATCACGTTGACGATCCGCACCGCTCCGCCCGAGACCGAGGCCATGTCGAAGCCCGCCCGCGCCACCTTGCGGTCGAGGTCGTCATCGCCCGACAGCGCCACGAGGATGGTCCGGAACCGCAGCGGCGCGGCGGATTGGGGCATGGCGCGGATCTTCGCCTGAGCCTTCCGGATCTCCTGCAGCGAGGGCGGCTGTTCGCCTCCGGTCATGCCTTCTTCCGTCGCCTCGGACATGAGTTCCGCATTCAGCGCCATCGAATCGAGGACCCGCCGCTTTTCGTCGGCGGTCAGCCTGTCGTCGCGGGCGACATCCTCGGCGCTGCAATAATGCTTCTGCGGGTGGGCTATGCGTTCCATTGCGTATCTGGACATGGTGCTCTCCGGGTTTGCGGATGCGCCGCGCCGTGGCCGGGCGCGCCGCGGCTCTCCGCATGGTGATCGGTGTGATCGGCTGGCCACTGCGAGGGTCGCTGTCCGAACGTCGCGCGGGCGGAGAAGGGATTATCTGATCCGTCTCATGCTCATAATGTAACAGAAAACCCGCGAAATCACAAGGATTTGCCGGTCAAAGCTGCACTGATCCGCAATCGGCTTTCTCATCCGGTCAGGGATCGGCGGCCTGCGTCCTCATCCGTGTCGGCGCGCGTGACCTCGACCCTGGCGCCGAAGCCCGCCTGTCCGACCGAGAAGGAAAACCCGTCCAGCGCGGTGTCGGGCAGGACCGAGGCGCCGTCCGTCAGGGCATTGAAACCCGGCCAGCCATCCCGCATCCAGACCGTGCCGGGGGGCACGCGGTCCGTGATCCGGACCCTCGCCCGGAAGCGGCCGCGCGCGGACGTCATCTCGACCGCGTCGCCATCCTCGAGGCCGCGCCCTTCGCCGTCCTGCGTCGACATCCACAAGGCCGGTTCGGGTTCGCGTGCCGCAAGCGTCGGCAAGGCGCGCGCATGATCGTAGAAGGAATGGAAATGCGCGAAGGTCCGCCCCTGCGCCAGCGTCAGCAGGTCGCCCCCGGTGTCGATCTCCGGGGCCTGGGGCAGGGGGGTAAGGCCCATGGCCTCGGCCTTCGCCGAGACGAATTCGATCTTTCCCGAAGGGGTGTGAAACCGGAACCCGGGATAGGCGACATGGCTGATCTTCAGGGGGGCGCTTCCGCCGCGCGCGCGGATCTGCTTCACCGTCACATGGCCGGTCGAGGGATGGTCGAGGACCGCGTCGAGGGCGGCTTCCTGATCCGCCCAGGGGTAGACATCCGCGACGCCCAGGCGGTCCGCCAGGCCCGTCAGCAGCGCCTGGAGCGGCCGGGCCTGTCCGGCCGGGTCGAGCGCGCGGTCGCAGAGATGCACATGGGCATTCGTCGCCTTGATCCCGATCTCCTCGAGCCAGATCGTGCCCGGCAGCACCACATCGGCGGCGTCCCGCGTCGACTGGTTCGGAAAGATGTCGTAGACCGCGAAAAGCTCGGTCTTCGCCAGCGCCGCGCGCACGCGCTCGGTGTCCGGAAAGGACGACAGGAAATTCGACCCGATCGAGAGCAGCACCTTGATCCGGCCGCTTTCGAGGCCCTCGACGATGGCTTCCATCTGGTTCGGAATGTCGTCTCCGGGCAGGCGGCGGTCGCGGGCCGAGATGTCGACGAACCCCGCGCCATGGCTGCGCGCGCCGTGCCGCGGCCCAAGCCCGCCGCCGGGGCGGCCGTAATTGCCGGTCAGCGCGGGCAGGCACGAGATGGCGCGCGCCGCGTGCCAGGCATTGCCGCCCTTGTGCAGCGACGAGCCGCCAAGCACGATCATGGCCGGTTTCACGCGCGCGTAACGCCGCGCCAGATCGGCGATGCGTTCGGCCGGAACGCCCGTTTGCCGCGCGGCCCAGTCGGGTGTCATGCCGCCCAGATGCGCGGCCAGCCGGTCGAACCCCAGCGTGTGGGCGGCGATGAAGGACCGGTCGCAGGCGTCTTCGGTCACGATCACATGCATCATCGCCAGCGCCAGGGCGGCATCCGTTCCGGGCCGCACCAGGATGACCTCGTCCGCCAGCGCGCCCGCTTCCGTGCGGCGCACGTCGATCACGACCACATGCGCGCCCCGGCGCTTGGCCTCCTCGACATGGCGGATCGTATGGGCCTGGCTGACGGTGTTCGCCCCCCACAGCAGGATCAGCCCGGAATGGGCGCCCATGTCCTCCTTCGTCGAGGTCTCGAGCGCGCCCGTCAGGCCCAGCCCGAAGCCCCCGAGACCCCAGCAGATCATCGCGGGGTTCCAGGTCTGACATCCGTAGAGATTGGCGAAGCGTTCCACCAGGCCGCGCTTCAGGCCGAAGCCGTAGTCGTTCACGGCATTGCCATGCCCCTGCCAGATGCCGACCGACTGTCGGCCTGCGGCGGTCATGTGATGCGCGATCAGGTCCAGCGCCTCGCCCCAGTCCGCGTCGCGCCAGTCCCGCCCGGCGGCGCGGTCCCGGATGCGGGGGGTCAGAAGGCGCCGCGGATTGCCGACGATCTCGTGCGCGGCCTTGCCGCGCATGCAGAGAAAACCCAGGCTGTCCGGGTTCTCGTCGTCCCCCTCGATCGAGGACAGCGTGCCGTCCGCGACCGTCACCTTCATCCCGCACAGCGTGGGATGGCAGTTCATGGGACACATCGTCTTCAGGGTTCGCATCTGCGGCATCCTTCGCTCGGGGGCCTCGGTTTCGGGTCGGATCGGGGAGTCCCGCCATGGGACTATATCCCGGAAGCGCCCTGTGTCTGTCGATCCGTTTCCGAAGGGTGGCACAGGACGTGCGGCGTCGGCCGAGACCGTCGCGCCGGGTCATCCGTTGGGGCAAGCAGGTGCGGCCCTTCCGGCTCTGGACCTGCGCGATGAAACGGCTAGTGTGGCGCCGCATCACATCGCCGCGCGCTTCCTGATCGAAACAGCACCATGATCACACGACTGTCTCCGGCGCGGCGCGGGCTGATCGTCACCGCGCTCGGCTCGTCCCTGACCGTCAGCTGGGCGTCGAGCTACTACATCCCCGCGGTCCTGGCCGTCCCGATGGCCGAGACGTTCGGCCTGTCGCCGGTCTGGGTCTTCGGCGCCTTCTCGATGGCGATGGTGGTCTCGGCGATGGTCGGCCCCTGGGCCGGGGCGCGGATCGACGGCGCGGGCGGGCGGGGCGTCCTGATGCTGTCGAACCTCGTCTTCGCGGCGGGGCTGGGGCTTCTCGCCCTGTCTCCGGCGCCCTGGGTCATGTTCCTGGGCTGGGCCATCATCGGGCTTGGTATGGGGATCGGGCTCTACGAGGCGGGATTCGCCACGCTGACGGGAATCTACGGCAAGGACGCGCGCGGGCCGATCACGGGCATCACGCTCATCGCGGGGTTCGCCAGCACCGTGGGATGGCCGCTCTCGGGGCTGATGCTGGCGACCTGGGGCTGGCGCGAGGCCTGCCTCGGCTGGGCCCTGATCCACCTGCTCGTCGCGCTGCCGCTCAATGCGTGGCTGCCGAAGGGAACCGAAACCATGGCCGCCGCCGCGCGCGCGCCGCTTCAGGACGGACCGCCGCCGTCGCGCCTGGCGCTGTGGCTTCTGGCCTTCGTCTTCGCGGCGACCTGGTTCAATTCGACCGCCATGGCCGCGCATCTGCCGGGTCTCCTGCAGGCGGCGGGCGCCAGCACCGCGGTGGCCATCGCCGCCGGAGCCCTGATCGGTCCCGCGCAGGTCGCGGCGCGGGTGCTGGAATTCAGCCTGCTGCGCCGGTTCCATCCCCTGGTCTCGACCCGCGCGGCGGCCGCCGCCCATCCTGTCGCCGCACTGGCGCTGGTGATCTTCGGGGGACCCGCGGCCTATGCCTTCGCGCTTCTGCACGGGGCGGGGAACGGAATCCCGACCATCGCCAAGGGGACGCTGCCGCTGGCGCTTTTCGGGGCGGCGGGATACGGGCGGCGGATCGGCTGGCTGAACGCGCCCGCGCGCATCCTTCAGGCGGCCGCACCCCTGATCTTCGGCGCGGCGCTGACCACCTGGGGCCTGTCCGCCATCTGGCTGACCGCGGGGATCGGCGCGGCCTCGTTCCTGGCCCTTCTCGCCCTCCGCCGGACCTGAGCGACATCATTGCCCGCCTTCGCCTGTTCCCGGCGATGGAAAAGTGATATCAACCCCTTGCCCATGGCGCCGGTGGCGCGGGCGTGTGCCGTTTGTTCCATACCTGACCGTCCGTATCGGTCACAGTCATGAAGAACCCGCAAGAGGTCGCGAGCACAGAGATGAAGATCCTTACCGTCGATGACGATCCCGTTTTCCTCGAAGTCATGAAGATCGAACTGGCCGCACTGGGCCAGAAGGACGTCCGGCAGGCGCAGTCGGCCGCGGAAGCGATGCGACTGGTGCGCAAATCGGCAGAGCCCTTCGATTGCGTCTTTCTCGACGTGATGATGCCCGAGACCGATGGCGTCGAGTTGTGCGCGATGCTGCGCAGGGAGCCCGCGACGAAATCGGCGCCCATCATCATGGTGACGGTGCAGACCGAGATCGAGAACGTGGACCGCGCCTTCGCGGCCGGGGCCACGGATTATCTGAACAAGCCCCTGAACCCGCGCGAATTGCGGGGGCGGTTGCAGATGGTGCAGAGCCTGGCGCGCGGCGCGGCCGCACGGACGCAGGAAGCGAGCAGACCGCGCCCGGACATCTCGGACCCGCTGCCGCTCGAGGGCGTGACCGCCGGGGTCAGCTACCTCGCGATGCAGAACTACCTTCTCAAGCTCAGGACGATGAAGCTGTTTTCCCGGATCGCCGTCGGGGTCCGGATCGCCAACATCGAGGCCATCCACAAGGGCAAGACCGCGTCCGACTTCCATGGCGTCATCCTCGATGTCGCGGAAGTGATCTCGGAGGCCTTCCGCGACGGGCCGAAGATGATCTGCCATGCCGGCGGGGGCGATTTCGTCGTGCTGCTCAACCGGATCATGGGCTTCAACCGCGACGCTGTCGTGGATGCTCTGGCGGTGAAGATGTCCGAACTGAGCGAGCTCTACGCCCGGACCGGGGAAAAGGTTCCGGTCCTCGGCGTAGGCCCGGCGGTGGCGCCGGGACTGATGCTGTTCCATCCGGCGGACGAGTTGCTGACCATGGCGATCGAGGAGGCGCGCGAGAACGGCGTCACGGTCACCTACGGCACGGGACAGCCCGGCGGCCGGACCCGGCGCGCGGGCCTCGGCGCATGAGCGCGAAGGGGCACGCAACGACATCGGCGCCTGTCGATCCCGCCCTCGAGGCGGGTCTGGCCGCGCTGCGCGCGCGCTTTCGCGCCGGACTGGAAGACCGGATCATCCGCCTCGAGGGCGCGGCGATGATCCTGAGGCAGGACGCGCAGGCGGTCGAGGCCCTGGCCGCGATCCGGGACGAGTGTCACAGGATCGCGGGTGTCGCGCCGTCGCTGGGCCTTGCCGACATCGGTGAGATCGCCATGCGGATCGACGCGGCCTTCGCGGAACGGCGCGCGTCCTGGCCCGCGCTCGAGGCGCCGCTCGAACGCCTGCTGGCCGCGCTCGAAGGCCTCCTGGACTAGCCATGCAGCGGCCGGGGATCGCCGTGGAACGGGACGGACCGGCTGGGCACACCGGCCTGAGGGGGCGATTGCGGTCCTGGGTCCCCTATGTCCTGGTGATCCTGCTGGCGCTTCTGACCGGGTCTGCGCTCGAACGCTTCTCGAAGAATACCGCGCTGAAACGGCAGCAGGAAGCCAACAGCGACTATGTCGAGGACACGATCGCGCGGGCGCAGTTGCGCCTGTCGCATTACGTGGACCTGACCGACAGCCTGCTTGCCTATCTCAGCCTGAACCGGGCCTCCGAGGCCGCCGATTTCGACGCGATGGCGGGTGTGGTGACACGGGGAAACAGCAGCATCATCAATGTCGCGCTGGCCCGGGACTATGTCGTGACGCATGTCTACCCGCTGGAGCCGAACCTGTCCGCCCTGGGGCTGGATTACCGGACAAGGCCCGATCAGATCGCGTCGATCGAGAAGGTGCTGGCCGACCGCGAGACCACGGTCGTAGGCCCGGTCCGTCTGGTCCAGGGCGGAACCGGGCTGATCGTCCGGGCCGCCGGCGCGGGATCGGACAGGATGCTGTTGTCCGTCGTCCTGGGGCTCGACCCGTTTCTGGCCGAGATCGGATTGGGCGGGACCTGGGGGCAGTCGGACGTGGCCGTCCGCGCGACCATCAACGGAACGGACGAGAGCGTCACCATCTTCGGCTCGGATCAGGTCTGGCAAGCCAGCCCGATCGTCCGCAGCCTTCGCCTGAACGAAACCGATGTCCTGGACATCGGCATCGCCCCCGTGGGTGGCTGGATTTCGCGGTCGCCCTTTCTGTGGCAGATCGGCGCGCTTGTCTTCGGGCTGCTGACGATCGCCCTTTACGGCGTGCAGTTCGCAACGCGCCTGATCCGGGACCGGTCCGAGGCGCGCCGGCAACTGGTCGTCGCGATCAATTCGTCGCAAGACGCCTTCGTGATCTACGACCGGGAAGACCGCCTGACCCTGTGCAACGAAAAGTACAAGCTTTTCTATCCGGAATCGGCCGACCTCTTCGTGCCCGGCGCCCGGTTCGAGGACATCATCCGCAAGGGTGTCGCGCGCGGCCAGTACCCGGCCGCGGCGGGCCGCGAGGAGGAGTGGATCCGGGAACGCCTGGCCGCCCATGCGAACCCGGCCGAGCCCATCGAGCAGGAAATGCCCGATGGCCGCTGGTTGCGGGTGACCGAATCCAAGACCCCAGACGGATACACCGTCGGCTTTCGCGTCGACATCACCGAACTGAAGACCGCGATCCTGAGGGCCGAGGCCGCCTCCCGCGCCAGGACCGATTTCCTGAACAACATCAGCCATGAGTTCCGGACGCCCCTGACCATCGTCCTGGGCTACATCGCCTTCCTGAAGAACGTCCGCGTCCTGCCGCGCTTCCGCGACTTGTCCGATGCCGTGGGCGAGGCTCAGCCGGCGCGCGAGAAGCTCGATGCCTTCACCGAGGACATCATCACCCAGGCCGGGAAAACGGACCGCTCGGGCAGGCAACTGATGGCGCTGATCAACTCGGTCCTCGACTGGTCGACGATCAGCGGAGGGCATGTCGAGCTTGTCCTTTCCGACATCGATCTCGACGCGCTGCTGCGGGGCCTGTGCGAGGAGTTCCATGACGCCGCGCGGACGAAGGGCCTCGCCTTCGGCTACGAGGGCACGCCCTGCCATGTCGAGGGCGACGAGGTGCGCTTGCGCCAGGTCTTCATGAACCTGATCTCGAACGCCATCAAGTTCACCGACAAGGGCTATGTCAACGTCACACTCGAGCGATCCGACCGCGACGCGGTCGTCCATGTCGAGGATACCGGCGTCGGCATTCCCCCCGACCAGCGCGAGACCGTGTTCGAACGCTTCGCCCAGGTCGATATGTCGAGCAAGCGCAAATACGGCGGCGCGGGGCTGGGACTGGCCATCTGCAAGGGACTTCTGGACCTTCACCGGGGCAACATCAGCCTGCAGAGCACCTTCGGCGCGGGCAGCCGGTTCACGGTCCGCCTGCCGATGACAAGGCCCGGAAAGGACGCGTCACCCGGGCCCGGTTCCCCCGGGTCGGCCGCCTGACGGGGCAGGACCGGACGCGGCCATGCCCCCCGGGCGGGCCCGTTTCCGGCGCGGGCACTGGAAAACCGGCCTCCGATCGTGCAACAAGGGGCAGACCCGACCCGGCGACACGCTTCCGAGCCTCCTCATGTCCGACCTCAGGCGCATTCTTCACGTTGACGATGACGAGGAGATCCTCGAACTGGTGAGGCTGTCGCTGGAACTGGTGGGCGGCTTTGACCTCCGGCAATTCTCGTCCGCGGAACGCGCGATCGCCAATCTGGGCAGCGTTCAGGCCGATCTGGTCCTGCTGGATGTCATGATGCCCGGAACCGACGGGCCGGGCCTGTTGAGGATCATCCGGCAAACCCCCGGTTTTGAACGGATTCCGGCCGTTTTCATGACCGCCAGGGCCGAGGCCTCGGTCAACCGGACACTGGAAGGCGACGCGGTGCTCGGCGTCGTGACGAAACCCTTCGATCCCATGATCCTGCCGTCGCAACTGCTGCGTCTCTGGGCGGCGCGCGCCTGATCGATGCCGACATGTCCGGACTGCCCGTCGCACGGGCCCCTGTCCGGCGGTGGCGCGCCCGGCGGACATGCACGGCAAGATTGTGCTGAGTTCGGCCCTCTCCGCCTTTGGCGTTGAAGCGAAGGGGGCAAGGTGTTAGCGTTACCGTGTAGCGATGACACGCGAGAAGTCAGCGTGGTCCTGTTAGACCGGCGTCCCGGCACCGGCTTTCGTTGTAACCCCGAGTTCGAGGAGCAGGACGCCCAGGTGGCCGAGCTACGCAATATTGTTCACGTCGATGACGACGACGATATTCTCAGTCTGACGAAGATGTCGCTCGAGTATTTCGGGGGCATGACCGTCACGCAGTTCCGCTCCGGACGGGACGCTCTGGACAAGATCGACGGAGTCGGGGTCGATCTGCTGCTGCTCGACGTGATGATGCCGGACATGGACGGCCTCAGCCTCTTCCGGCGGTTGCGCGGGGTTCCGGGCCTCGAGGATGTCCCTGCGGTCTTCATGACCGCCAAGGCGGAACAACTGGACCCGGCAGCCGCGCGCGAGGAGGGGGTTCTGGGAGTGATCGCCAAACCCTTCGACACGGTCGCGTTGCCGGCGACCATTCGCGCGCTCTGGTCCGGGGGCACGCAGGAGGCCGGGCGGGGCTGAGCCCCGGCGCGCGGGTCCGCCCGCGCATCAGGACTTTATTCCGGCAAATATCCATTTGCGGACATTCCGGCCCGGTTCGGCATGGGATCGCTGTTCCAGGCCGCGCGGCCCGCGAAGGCGATGCGCGCGGCCTGGACGCGACCACAGACCAGGGGCCAGACAGGACATGACCGACATATCCCGAGCCGACACGACACTGCACATGATCAAGCGCAGGGGCGGGCGACGTGCCCTGGTCCTTGCGCTCGTGGGAGCCTTGCCCTGTCTCGGACCGGGACAGCAGGTCCAGGCGGGCGAGAGCGACGTCTCCGCGACCTTCTATCTCTGGGCGTCGGGGCTGTCGGGCACGCAGTCGCTGTTCGGTCTTCCCCCCGCCGACGTGAAGGTCAGTTTCGGAGACATCCTCGACAAGGTCGACATGGCGGCGGCGGGCATCGTCGAGGTCAGGGGCGACCGCTTCGGTTTTCTGGGGGAGTTCAATTATGTCAAGCTGAGTGCAGCGGCCACCGGCCCGGGCGGGGCGCTGACGGGCGATCTGAGGTCGAAGGCCTTCTTCGCGCTTGCGGCGGGGACCTGGACCATCGAGGACAGCGCAGCCCGGCGCGTCGATCTGATCGGCGGCATCCGGTATTTCCGCTTCGACAATGCGCTGACGCTGCTGCCGGGTCCGGTCGCGGCGTCGGACCGGGCGTCCTGGGTGGATGCGACCGTCGGCGTCAAGGCGTCGTTCGAGCTGTCCGAGGACTGGTCGCTGAAGACCTGGGCGATGGTCGGCGGCGGCGGGTCTGATCTGAGCTGGGACGTGCTGGCGGCCTTCGACTACCGCATCAACGACGCCTGGTCCGCGTCCTTCGGATACCGGGCGATGGGCGTCGACTACACATCGGCCAGCTTCTCGTACGACATGCGGCAATACGGGCCGATCTTCGGCGTGACGCGGCGGTTCTGAACGGCAGACCCGAGGCCCCAGATGCGGGAGAGTCCCATGTCGATGAGGCGGATCGGAAATGGCATGGCCGGGTTGCTCTCGGTCCTCGCCTTCATGGCGGCCTCGCCGGGCGCTGCCGAGGACGAAGCCTCGCACCTGCTGGAAGACGCCATGACGGCAACGCAGGACGCGCCCGTGGGCTTCGGGCGCGGCTCGCTCATCGTCGCGCCGATCCCGCTGAAAAGCCCGGCTCTTGGGAACGGGCTGATCGCGGCGGGGGGATACCTCTTCACCTTCGACGCAGGCTCGGACACGTCCTTCATCGGCGCCGCCGCGATGCGGACCAGCAATGGCAGCGAAGGCGCCGCCGTGGCGACCAACCTGAATTTCGCCGATGGGCGCTGGTCGGTTCAGGCCATGGCGGGACGCGCGCGGGTGAATTACGCGCTCTACGGGTTTTCGGGTCTGACCTTCGGGCCGGTCCCGCTGTCCCAGGAGGGCACGTTCCTGCGCCTGGGGCTGGAACGCGGGCTGAGCGACAGGGTCTCCGTCGGGATCGAGGCGCAGGTTCTCGACACGACCTTGCGCGTCAGCCCCGGCAATGCCTTTCCCCTTCCGAACCTTCCCGGCTTCGGGATCGGCGTGACCCAGGCCCTGATCGGGCCAACCTTCACCTTCGACACCCGCGACGACACGATCTATCCCACGCGGGGGGTCCAGGCCTCGCTGCTGATCCAGCGCGGCTTCGGGCTGGGCCGGTTCGACAACCGCTTCGACCGCGGCACGTTCGAGATCGCGGTCTATGCGCCGCTTGGCGAGAAGGGGGTCCTGGCGCTCGGGGCGACGGCGTGCCGGGCGTCGGGCGAGGCGCCCTTCTTCAACCTGTGCAGCGTCGGGCTGACGGATGCGCTGCGCGGATTTCCGGCGGGGCAGTATCTCGACAACGCGCTCTTGTCCGCGCAGGCAGAGCTGCGCCATCGCCTCGGCGGCCGCTTCGGAGTGGTGGCCTTCGCGGGCGCCAGTCGGACCGGCGCCGGTTTCCGGGACCTCGGGCCCACCGTCAGCGCGGGTGGCGTCGGCCTGCGCGTCCGGCTGTCGAGAAGCTTTCCCCTCGATTTCAGCATCGACCAGACGGTGAACGACGCAGGCGACAGCTATACCTACGTCTATATCGGGCAGTCCTTCTGAGGCTTCAGTCGCGGACCACGCAGCGGAACCCGATATGGGTGGTGGCGGTGTCGATCGCCTCGGGCTGGCGGGCGGCGGGACGGTAGCGGCGGCAATAGCTCGGCGCGCAGAGATGCGAGCCGCCTTTCAGGACCTTGCGCGGGATGCGCGCGGGATCCCCGGGGTCGATGCTCTCATCGCGGGTCACTTCCGACGCGCTGCCGGGGCCGCAGCACGTCTTGACCGCGCGGTCGGCATACCAGTCCTCGGTCCATTCCCAGACATTGCCGATCATGTCGTGAAGGCCGTAGCCATTGGGCGGAAAGGCTCGCACGGGCGATGTGCGCGCATACCCGTCCTCGGCCAGGTTCTCGTGCGGGAACCGGCCCTGCCAGGTATTGGCCATGTGCCGTCCGCCGGGCGTCAGTTCGTTGCCCCAGGCGAAGTCCGCGGCATCGAGGCCGCCGCGCGCGGCGAACTCCCATTCGGCCTCGGTGGGCAGCGCCTTGCCCGCCCAGGCGGCATAGGCGGCGGCATCCGCGTGGCAGACCTGCACGACCGGGTGATCGCCCAGCCCCTCGATGGAGGAGCCGGGCCCGTAGGGGTGCCGCCAGTTCGCCCCGGGCACATACTGCCACCAGGGCAGCGGCCCGCCGAAAGGCGTGACCCGCTCGGGCGGCAGGAACACGGCAGACCCCGCCCGGAGATTTTCGGGCAGGGCACCGGGATAATCCTCGGCCCGGGGCGGGATCTCGGCCCGCGTCACGTAACCCGTCGCCGCGACGAAGGCCGCGAACAGGTCGTTGGTGACGGGGGTTTCGTCGATGGCGAAGGCGCCCACCCGGACCATCCGGGCGGGCGCCTCCTCGGGATAATGGCGATCCGATCCCATCCAGAAGAGCCCGCCGTCCAGCCGGACCATTCCCGGCCGGTCCGGGCCTGCTCCTGGACCCTGTGGTGTCGGTCGAATGTCGATCTGCATCGCCTTCTTTCCCTGGTCTGTGGTCGAAAACGCCCCGTCAGCGGCCCGCGAAGACGGGCGGCTGGCTGTAGACGATGCCGATCGAGTCGGGGATGAGCAGGGGCATCGCCATCTCGTTGGCGAGCCTGAGCACCTCGGCCTGCAAGCGCGCCACGACCTCGGGCATCTGTTCGGCAAGGTTCGTCGTCTCTCCGGGATCCGCGGCCAGGTCGTAGAGTTCGACCCTGGGCGGCAGGGCGGCCGTCCACACCAGCTTCATGTCGCCTTCGCGCAGCGTGCCGTTCGTCGGATCGATGTTGTAGACCATGCTGGTGCGCGGCGAGGTCCCGCCGTCGCGGATCGTGGGCCACATGTCCATCCCGTCGAGCGGCTTGCTCTTCGCAAGCGTGGCACCCGCCACGCTGGCCAGCGTCGGCAGCATGTCGACATTGTGCATCATGCCCGTCACCTCGCCCACCGGCACATGACCCGGCCAGTTCATCAGCGCGGCGACCCGCGTTCCGCCTTCGTAGATGCTTCCCTTGCCGTCGCGATAGGGTCCGTTGTCGGCGGGCAGGGTGCCTGCGACTTCGCTTTCGCCGGTGTAGGCGGCCGAGGTCACGCCGCCATTGTCGCTCTGGAAGACGATGAGGGTGTTCTCGCGCATTCCCTTGGCCTCGAGCGCGGCCAGAACGCGGCCGATCTCGTCGTCCATCGCCGTGATCATGGCGCTGTACGTGCGGCGGTTCTCGTCCTCGACATGCGCATAGCGGGCGAGATATTCATCGGGCGCCTGGTAGGGCGTGTGGGGCGCGGTGAAGGCCAGGTAGAGGAAAAGCGGCGCGCTGCCGTCATGCGCCTCGACCACGCGGGCGGCCTCCTGCCCGAAGAGCGTGGTGACGAAGCCTTCCTCCTCGATGACATCCTCGTTGCGGTACCAGTCGGTGATCCCGTGGGCGGTGTGTTCGAAATGGTCGATCTCGCCCACCAGCGCCCCGTAGAACGTGTCGAACCCCCGCGACCGCGGCCAGAATTTCGTGTCGGCATGGCCGAGATGCCATTTGCCCACCATCGCGGTGCGGTAGCCCGCGTCCTTCATCGCCTGCGGCAGCAGGTATTCCTCGGTGTCGAGGCCATAGACGCCGCCGGACGGAATGACGCCCACCTGAAGACCGTAGCGCAGGGGGTAGCGTCCGGTCATCAGCGCGGCACGGCTGGGCGTGCAGAGGGGCTGCGCGTAGAAATCCCTCATCCGTGTGCCTTCGGCGGCGAGCCTGTCGATGTTCGGCGTGAGGATGTCCGATCCGCGATAACCCACGTCCTTCCAGCCCTGATCGTCCGAGATGATGTAGACGATGTTGGGCGGTGTCGCGCCCGAGGCCATGGCGCGCTGCGCCAGGCCCAGCGTGGCGGCGGCGGTCATGGCGGCGCTGCCCGCAAGAAAGGCGCGGCGGCCGATGACGGGGGGTTCCGGGCTTCTTGTGTCGGTCATGTCTTGATCACTCCTAGGTTGGATCATGAAAGCACGGCACCCGGTCTGTCGGTCAGGCGCGTGCGGGGATCAGGTGACGTCGGTCAGCCGCCGTTCGAGTTGCGTGGGATTGAGGACGGTGATGCTTCCGTATCCGGGCTCGATCAGGCCCTGCTGCTTCAGCGAGGCAAGAATGCCGGCCAGAAGCGAACGCGACACGTTGCACAGGTCGGCCAGTTCGCTCTGGCTCATGTCGATGGTGACGGGCGTGTTCTCGAAGCCCCCGGTGATCGCGGGGCCACCCCAATGCGGCTTGAGCATCCGGCAGAGCGAGGCGATGACCCGCGCCTCGGGGTCGCGCAGGCAGAGGTCCTCGCGCAGGCCGAGCGCGCCCACCATGTGATAGAAGGTCAAGAGCCCGACGCACCGCCAGGCCTCGGGAAGGCGCGCGGCGATGGCGAGGAAGGCGCGGTAGGGCAGGTGCACCATCTGGGTTTCGCGCGTGGTCCGAAGGCCGATTGTGCGCTCTTCGCCCGCAAGCACGCTGCCTTCGCCTGTCCAGAACCCGGTCGAGGCGAAGATGCCCGCGCGCGGCGCATGAACGCCTTGCGTGAAGATGACGTGCAGCCCGCCGTCCACCACGCCCCAGAGCCCGTCGCCCGCGTCATCCGGACGGTAGATCCAGCGGCCCTTCTCGAACGAGTAGTAACTGGAATTCTTCAGGACCTCGTCCTGGAACTCGACCGGTGTCGCCGCGAGCCATCCACATTGCCTCAGTAGGGCATATCCTGCCTTTCGGTCGTGCATTCCTGTATCCTCTCCTTGTGCTCACGCTATGCAGAGAGATACCGGGAATTGTCCGGGGGAACACAATCTACTAAATTATGTTCTATCCCGGTTTCGGAACATGACCGGCACAAAGCGCCTGCGGACGTTCGCAGGGGCGAACGGCACGAACCGGGCCGTGCATCGACCGAAACCCCGGCAGTCAGGGACGGCAGAGGGCATGAGCATCGAGGTAATCGGCGCGGGCTGGGGGCGAACCGGCACGAATTCGTTGAAGATCGCCCTGGAACGGCTGGGCTACGGCACATGCCATCACATGTGGGAAGTCGCCCGCGACCGCCAGAGGCTGGTGCCCCTCTGGACCGATGCGCTGGACGGGCGCCCGGACTGGCCGTCCCTCTTCGCGGGCAACAGGTCGGCCGTCGACTGGCCTGTTGCGGCTTTCTGGCGGGAGCTTGCGGATCACTATCCGGACGCGAAGGTGATCCTGACCACCCGCAGCGCCGAAAGCTGGTGCGAGAGTTTCTCGGGCACCATCGCCCGGGTCCTGGCGGATCCCGAAACCATGCCCGAGGAGACGCGGCCCGGGTTTCGGATGGCGCGCCGGGCGGTGCTGAGAAGCCTGGGGCCGGACTGGTCGCGTCCGGCGCTTCTGGCGCGGTTCCGCGCGCATGAGGCGAATGTCATCCAGAGCGTCCCGCCCGACCGTCTGCTGATGTTCTCGCCGCACCAGGGCTGGGAGCCGCTCTGCCGGTTTCTGGATCGTCCCGTCCCGCAGGACCCGTTCCCGCGCACAAACGCGCGCGACGAATTCTTCGCGCGCGTCGACGCGATCGAGTGAACCGGGTGCGGGAGATGCGCGCGCGCGCCGCGCCGGTTCCCGATCGGGATCAGCTCTCCTCGACGGGCGGGTCCTCGACTTCGGCCTCGTCCTGCCGGTCGGGCGCATCGCTGCGCCGCAGAGGCATCTCGCGCCGCGCGGGCTGGGCCGCGATGGTGCGGATGCTCCATTCGACGCTG
>SBFT01000026.1 GCA_006227805.1 Paracoccaceae bacterium | reverse complement strand
CCAGGACCTATCTGTCCTCGGGCGAGGCGGCTTTCCTGTCGTTGCCGAGGGTCCCGGCGGCCAGCGGGTGATGGTCCAGCACCAGGTTGCGCAGGCGCTCCTCCAGGACATGGGTATAGATTTCGGTCGTCGCGACGTCGGCATGTCCCAGCAGGGTCTGGATCGACCGCAGATCGGCGCCGTTGGCCAGCAGATGCGTCGCGAAGGCATGGCGCAGGGTATGAGGGGTCACGATCTCGGGCGGCAGTCCCGCGAGGATCGCGAGGTCCTTGATCAGCAGGTAGAAGCGGTGCCGCGTGAGATAGCCCTCGCGCGATCGCGACGGGAACAGGAAGCGCGATCGCGGCTTGCCGGCGGCGGCCTCCGCCTCCTGCCGGAGATCCAGTTCCGCCAGCCAGGCGGTCAGCGCGGCGCGCGCCGGCGGCGACAGCGGAACCATCCTCTCGCGCCCGCCCTTGCCGCGGATCAGGAGCATCCGCGGATCGCCGCGGGCCGCCGAGACGGGCAGGGACACCAGTTCGCTGACCCGCATTCCCGTCGCGTAGAGCAATTCAAGCAGGCAGGTGTTGCGGATGCGTTCGGACCCGCTCCGGCCATGGCTGCGCGCGGCGTCCAGCAGGCGGTCGACTTCGGTCACGTCGAGGGTCTTCGGCAGGCGCTTGTCGCGCCCCGGCCCCTTGATCCGCAGGGCGGGATTGTCGCTGCGCCACTCCTCGGAATAGGCGAAGCGGTAGATCTGCTTGATCGCCGACAGGCGCCGCGCCCGGGTCGACTTGGCCAGGCCCTCGGCCGCGCAATGCGCGACATAGGCCTCGATGTCGGCGCGACCCGCGCCCGCCATCGTCCCGCCCCGGGACGACAGCCATGACGCGAAATCCTTCAGATCGCGGCCATAGGCCAAAAGCGTGTTCTTCGAGGCGCCGTAATCCGCCGCCTGTGCATCGAGAAAGGTGGAGATCCACACATGATCACCGGTACTCATTACGTCTCCGTCTCCAAGCGTACGAGAAGTTGCAGGGATGCGCGTCGTGCCGTGTCCTCCAGTCCCAGCGCGCGGAATATGATCAAGGCGTCCGTCAGGTCCGCCAGGTTGCCGCGCGCGCCCCGGTCGAACAGGACCATGGCGCGCAGCACGGCTTCGCCCAGACGATCGCGGCTGAGGCCGCGTGGCAAGTCCTTTCCCTCGGCGAAGCCCGCCGCGACGGCGGCGGAAACCTCGTTCGGGGGCGTGGCGCGCGACGGCTCGCCCGCCGCCAGCGCCAGCCAGAAGGCTTCGGTGTCGTCCGCGGGCGTCAGGCCGCGGGCCAGGCTCTCGTAGTCGTCCGAGATCAGCGCCACCTGTCGCGCCACGCGCGCGGCCGGACCCTCGGGCAGGGCGATGCGCGCGAGGTCGGCGGCGAAGAGTTCGGCGAAGACGACATCCAGTCCCACCGCGCGCATCTGCGACCAGACCGCGGGAAGCGTCTTGGCCACCGCGTCGGGGCTGCCCGTGCCCAGCGCCGTCTCGAAGCGCTGCAAGGCCGCGACCCGGTCCCAGACCCCGCCCGAGGCCGCGGGCAGGCGGTCGGTGTAGAGGCCGAGCAGCGTGTTGGGCGTCAGCGCCCCCGTGCGCGCCAGCCGTTCGGCCGCGTCGAGTTGCGCCTTCCAGCCGGCGATGTCGCGCAGATCGGCGACGGCGAAGGCGCGCGGCAGGGACGCGGTGGGCAGGGGCTCGCCCACCGCCTCGTAGATGCGGAACAGCAGCGGCGAGGGGTTGCGCGGAACGGGCAGCGGCTCGGCGCCATCGAAGAGTTCGGGATGCAGGAACCGGTCGAGCGGGGCCTCGATCTCGGGCGGCAGCAGCGACAGGGCGATCGCGGCGTCGAACTGGACCGTCGCCGCCGACAGATCGCCCGCGCGCGCCGTGCAGAAGATCGACAGGTCATAGCCCGGGCTCAGGTGGCGCGCCTGCGCCAGCATCCGGCAGACCTGATCCTCGTTGCCCAGAAGAAAGGCGGTGCGGGCCCAGCGGTCGAAGATCGCGGGGCTGCGCAGCGGTCCGGCCTGGTCCATCAGCGCCTGGCCCGGGTCGATCGCGCCCATCTCCAGCAGCTTGTCCACCCGCGCCAGCAGCAGCGCCTCGGCGCGCGCGGGGTCGTCCGCGGGCAGGGCCTCGGTCAGCAAGAGCGAATAGAGCAGGGCCTGCAACGCGGGATGCCCCGTGGTGGGCGCCTCCTCGATCAGCCGCGTCAGGGTCTCGGTCCGGGCGCCGCGCCACAGCGTTTCGGGAAAGCCGGTGACGCTGGAGGGCACCAGCCCGACCGCCGCCTGCGCCGCGTCCAGCGGGCGCACGGCGACCTCGGGGCTGCGCGCGTCGTCGGCGACGGGGGGCTCGCCCGGGCGCAGGGCCACGCTCTCGGCAGGGTTGTCCTGGAGCCAGTCGATGACCGACATGGGTTGTTGCGACTGCGCGTCCGCCGGGACGGTCGCGACGAGGATGGCCAGGGCCAGGGGTCTTATGCAGAAGGGTCCGCTGTCAGTTGCCATCCAATGTCACCGGTTGGCGGATCTCGGTCTGCGGAGCCGAGAAGTCGACGCCGAAGAAGGGGCCGACATAGGCATAGCCGACCAACCCGAGGAACCCGAGAATCGTTACATAAACCAAGAACTTGACCAGCCGTCCCATGTTGTTTTTCTGCCCTGCCTCACGTTGTTTTGCTATAAATATATATGGCCATTCGCCCAAGATCACGTCATTCACGACAACATGAGCGGAAATGAGCACATAATCGAAACCCGCGCCCCGGATCCGGGGGCGGCCGTGCTGAAGAAGACGGTCGTCATGGTGGGAATGATGGGGGCGGGCAAGACCGCCGTGGGACGCGCGCTGGCCGCCCGGCTGGGCGTGCCGTTCCTCGACAGCGACGCCGAGATCGAGGCCGCCGCCAACATGACGATCCCGGAAATCTTCGCCCGCGACGGAGAGGCCTTCTTCCGCGCCCGCGAAACCGAGGTGATCGCCCGCCTGCTGCAGGACCGCCCGGGCGTCCTGTCGACCGGGGGCGGGGCCTTCCTGTCGCCCGCGAATCGTCGGCTGATCTCGGATCAGGGCGTCTCGGTCTGCCTTCAGGCGGATCTGGACGTCTTGTGGCAGCGCGTCCGCCACAAGGACACGCGGCCCCTCCTGCGCAGCCCCGACCCGCGCGAGACCCTGCGCGCCCTCTACGAGGCGCGCGCGCCGATCTATGCGCTGGCGGACCTGACGGTGGTGTCGGACGGGCTCGCCTCGGTCGAGGAGATGGTGGACCGGGTTCTCGCCGCCCTGGCGACGCGCCCCGATGTGCT
The DNA here is from genome assembly GCA_006227805.1 of Paracoccaceae bacterium. Classification (GTDB taxonomy): domain Bacteria; phylum Pseudomonadota; class Alphaproteobacteria; order Rhodobacterales; family Rhodobacteraceae; genus JAGYKE01. The sequence goes on along the minus strand of SBFT01000026.1, from coordinate 2,463 downwards.
GGCGGAGAAGTGATGCGGCAGAACGTGCATGTGGACCTGGGCGCGCGCGCCTATGACGTCGAGATCGGCCCCGGCCTGATCGCCGAGGCGGGCGCGCGCATGGCGCCCCTGCTGGCGCGCAAGCGCGTCGCGGTCCTGACCGACGAGACGGTCGCGGCCCTGCACCTCGACGCCTTGCGCGCGGGTCTGGCGGCGGCGGGCATCGGCATGGAGGCGCTGGCCCTGCCGCCGGGCGAGGCGACCAAGGGATGGCCGCAATTCTCGCGCGCGGTCGAATGGCTGCTCGAGCGGCAGGTCGAACGCCGCGACGTGGTCGTGGCCTTCGGCGGGGGCGTGATCGGCGACCTGGGCGGTTTCGCGGCGGCGGTCCTGCGGCGCGGCGTGCGCTTCGTGCAGATCCCCACGACGCTTCTGGCGCAGGTGGACAGTTCCGTCGGCGGCAAGACCGGGATCAACACCGCGCAGGGCAAGAACCTGGTGGGCGCCTTCCACCAGCCCGCGCTGGTGCTGGCCGATACCGATGTCCTGGGCACGCTGGCCCCTCGCGATTTCCTGGCCGGTTACGGCGAGGTGGTGAAATACGGCCTTCTGGGCGACGCGGGCTTCTTCGCCTGGCTGGAAGCGCAGGGCCCCGCCCTGGCCGCCGGCGACCAGGCGGCGCGGGTGCGCGCGGTGGCGCGCTCGGTCGAGATGAAGGCGCGCATCGTCGAGAGGGACGAGACCGAACAGGGCGACCGGGCGCTTCTGAACCTGGGCCATACGTTCTGTCACGCGCTCGAGGCGGCGACGGGCTATTCCGACCGGCTGCTCCATGGCGAAGGGGTCGCGATCGGCTGCGCTCTGGCGTTCGAACTGTCGGCGCGCCTCGGCCTCTGCAGCCAGGAGGCGCCGAGCCGCGTGCGCGCGCATCTGAAGGCGATGGGCATGAAGACCGACCTCGCCGATATCCCCGGCGATCTGCCCGATGCCGAGGGGTTGTTGCGGCTGATGGGGCAGGACAAGAAGGTGATCGACGGCCGCCTGCGCTTTATCCTGGCGCGCGACATCGGGCAGGCCTTCGTCGCCGACGACGTTCCGGGCGATGCGGTGCTGGCGCTCCTGCGCGACGCGCAGGCGGGCCGGTGAGACGGTGAGACGGTGAGACGGTGAGACGGGGGCTCAGCGCCCCTTCAGCACCATCAGCTCGCCGATGTTCTCGCGCGTGACATAGCCCAGAAGGCGATCGTCGCGGGTCACGACGGCCACCGCCGGACGGCCCGCGCCCAGGCCTTCCAGCACCTTTTCGAGACCCGCCGCCAGGGCCACGCGCGGAATGTCGGTGTCGGCGATCTCGGCCACCCGCATCGCGGCGCGGCCCTGCGCATGGGCGGCGAAGATGGCGTGGCGCGTGACGAAGCCCGCCAGGGCGCCATCGGCGCCGATGACCGGGAATTCGGCCTGGGTGGTGCGGATCAGCGCGCTGGCGGCGGCCTCGATCCCGTCGTCGGGCGACAGGGCCTCGAACTCGGTGATCATCGCGTCGCGCGCCATCAGACCGCGGGCGAGCGCGCGCATCGCCACGTCCTGCGCCTCGGCCGCGGCCGCCACGAAGACGAAGAGAGCGATCAGCACCAGCATCGGGTTCCCGCCGGACAGGCCCAGAAAGCCGAAGACCAGCGCCACCGCCTGGCCCGCGCGCGCCGCGGCCCGCGTGGCGCGCACCCGGTCCATCCGCATCGACAGCGCCGCGCGCAGGACCCGCCCACCATCCATAGGAAAGGCCGGGATCATGTTGAAGACGACCAGGAACAGGTTGGCGGCGGCCAGCTGTTCGGCGAACCCGATCTCGCCCGTTCCGATCCGCGAAAAGGCATCCGGGCCGGGCAGGACATCCAGCAGGAGGATCAGCCCCGCGAAGATCACGACGTTGACCATCGGCCCGGCCAGCGCCACGACGATCTCCTGGCGGGGGTCCTCGGGCATACGGTCCAGGCGCGCCAGCCCCCCGATCGGCAGAAGGGTGATGTCGGGCGTGCCGATCCCGTAGCGCCGCGCGGCCAGCGCATGGCCGAATTCATGCGCCACCACGCAGGCGAACAGCGCCAGCACGAAGGCCAGGTTGCCCAACGCGGCCTCCAGCCCCCCGGCCGCGTAGGCCGCATAGAAGACCCAGGCCAGCAGAAGGAAGAAGGTCACGTGGACGCGCAGTTCCGACCCGGCAAGCCGGCCTATGGGAAAGGACCAGGTCATGCCTTCCCGGTGATGACGTCGCGCCTGGTCATGACATCAGAACGGGATCTCGTCGTCCAGATCGCGCGAGGACGGGGACGAGCCGCGCCCGCCGCCGCCATAGCCGTCGTCCGAGGGACCGCCGTCATAGCCGCCATAGCCGCCCGACGGGCCGCCATCGCCGCCGCCGCGGCCATCCAGCATCACCATCGTCGCGTCGGGGCCCTGCAGCACGATCTCGGTCGAATAGCGGTC
>SBFT01000118.1 GCA_006227805.1 Paracoccaceae bacterium | reverse complement strand
TACACGGGCGAGGACGTGCTGGAGCTGCAGGCGCACGGCGGCCCGGTGGTGCTGCAACTGCTGCTGGCGCGCTGCCTGGCCCTCGGCGAGGCGCTCGGCGCCGGCACCCGCCACCTCGGCGCCTACCAGGGCCACGGCAACGTCGCGCATCCCCACGGCATCCTGATCAGCTGGGCAGTGATCACCGCGGGCGGCTTCCAGGTCAACACCGAAGGGCGTCGCTTCTGGAACGAGGCGCAGGGCTATTCCGAGGCCGCCCGTGCGGTTCTGGCCCAGCCCGGCGGCATCGCCTTCGCCATATTCGATGAGCGCATCGCGGGCGTGGCCCGGCAATTCGCGGATTTCCGGGCGGCCGAGGCCCAGGGCGCGGTGATCGGGGCGGACAGCCTGTCCGGCCTCGCGGCCGCGCTGGGCCTGCCCCAAGGCAGCCTCGCCGCCGAACTCGAGGCGATCCGCCCGGGAGAGCCCGACCGCTTCGGCCGCGTCTTCGGGCCTGCGCGGCTGACGCCACCTTATCGCGCGGTGCGGGTGACGGGGGCGCTGTTCCACACCCAGGGGGGGCTGGCGGTCGACGAAGATGCGCGGGTGCGCCGCGCGGGCGGTGGCGTGTTCGCGAACCTCTTCGCCGCCGGGGGAGCGGCCTGCGGCGTGTCGGGATCGGGCGATGCGGGCTACCTTTCGGGCAACGGCCTGCTGGCGGCCGCGGTGCTGGGCCGGATCGCGGGCCAAACGGCCTGAAGACGCGGCGGCCGACGGGGTCAAAAACCCTCTGGACACCGCTTTCCGGCTCACCTAGAAGGCCTGCACCCGAAGCCATCCGGCTTCCCCGTGCCCGGGTAGCTCAGGGGTAGAGCAGTGGATTGAAAATCCTCGTGTCGGTGGTTCGATTCCGCCCCCGGGCACCATAAAAACGCCTGATATTGCTGGGTATTCATTTTTCTGCCTTTCAAGTTTCGACAGTTTTCTTGAAGGGTTTGACAACTTTTGATCTGCGTTCGTTCTCTCTTTCCAAGGTTTCCATTGTGATCCGGTTGTGATCCGCCAGGTTGGCAGACCGGGAATAGTGGCGGGCCATCGACGGGGTTTTTTGTCCAAGTAGATCGGCAATCTGCCGCTCCTCAAGTCCGGCCTCGCGTAGTGTGGTGGCTACTGTGTGATGCAGGCCCTTAAGTGTCAGACCAGTTTGCAGGACGCCTTCGGCTTCGAGCTTCTTCTTGAACCGGTGCCATACGGTCGAAATTCCGTTGTAGGTCCATGGTTGCCCGCTGGAGTTTGCCAGGATCGTCACAGCATCGTGTGAGGGTGCATCATCCAGTGCCTGTTGCAGCGAATGGCCGATTGGAATGGCGACCTCGTGACCAGTCTTGCCACGGACGGCCCAATTTGTGTTGTTGTCTATCTGACGGCGGGTCAGCCTTAGTGCGTCGGACGGATCAAGTCCTGTGTTCATAATCAACGCGATCGCAATCCGGATATGGGGCGGCGCTCGGTCCAGAACTGCGGCTCGTTCCTCGACTGTCCATGGTCGATTGGCATAGGGGCGATCTTTTGGGTTTGGTTTGGGGATAACGCCCGCGGCAAAGTCCTGATCTATCAACCCTTTCGGAATCGCGTAGCGGCATACTTGGCTCAGAAAGGTTCGGACCATGTTTGCCCGCCGCCAGCCGATCTTGCTGGCGGCTTTGTCATGGATACCCGCCACCAGAGGCCTATCGATCGCAGAAACTGGGGCGTCGCTGATTGGGCGAAGGAAGTCGGCGCACTTTCGGTAGTCGCGTCTGGTGGCGTTGGCCAAGTTTGCGAAATGATCCGTTGAAGAGTATGCGCTAATCAGCCCACCAAGCGTGCCCGGTTTGGGAGACTGGGCATTCCTCGCTTCCGCAATGGCTGTAATGCGCTCGCATTGGCCATGCTCCAACGCTACGAAGCCGCCCTGCCTGCCTCAGGCTAAGGATTTCTGACAGAGCCATCAGGCTTGTTTCCGGCTACCAGACACTTTCCGCCCTCGGGAAAAGACAGCATCGATTGCCACGCACAACAACGCCAGCCCCAGCGTCGCCCAGGCGACGGCATCATTCCCGGGCAGCGCGGGTTCGGGCAGCAGCGCCAGCACGCCGATCAGCCCAAACAACACCCGTTTGACACCCTTCAACGGCCCCAGAAGCTGACCGACCAGACTGCCCGACACGATCCATACCCCGACCACAAGTCTGCCGATATCGACAATGATATCGCCCAGGCTGCCCGACAGCAGGATCGCCGGTTCGAACACAAAGACGAAGGGCACGATGAACGCGGTCCAGGCCAGGGCAACGGCGCTGACGGCGGTGCCGACAGGGGGCGCCTTGGCGATCACGGATGCAGTGAAGGCCGCAATGGCGACGGGGGGCGTGACCATCGACATCATGCCGAAATACATCACGAAAAGATGCGCGGCGATGGGTTCGATCCCCATTTCGATAAGACTAGGGGCGATCAGCGTGGCCAGCAGGATGTAGACCCCGACTGTCGGCATCCCCATCCCCAGGATCACCGACAGGACCGCCGACATGATGAGAAGCAGGATCAGGCTGCCCCCGGCGAAGTCGATCAGCGACAGGGTCAGCGCAAAGCCCAGCGAGGTTATGTTCAGCACCCCGATGATGATGCCTGCCGCGGCCCCGATCAGGATGATATCGACGACGACACGGCCCGAGGCACAAAGGCTCTCCCACACGATACCCAGGGTCAGTCCCTGGCCTTCATACCGGAGCAGGAAGCCCAGCGGAAAAAGCGACATCATGGACCAGAACGCGGCCTCGCCCGGGCGCAGGTTCCACCAGAAGAGCGCCGCAATCAGCACAGCGAAGGGGATCAGGAAGTACCAGCCGCGGCGAAAGACCGAGCGTCCGTTCGGGATGTTTTCCTCGGGGATCGCGGCAATCCCGTCGCGCACGGCGATCAGATCGACCTGCACGAACACCGCGAAGAAATAGATCAGCGCGGGCACCAGCGCTGCCAGCATCACCTGATCGTAGCCGATCTGCAGAAGCTCGGCCATCAGGAAGGCCGCCGCACCCATGACGGGCGGCATCAGTTGCCCGCCGGTCGAGGCGACCGCCTCCACACCCCCTGCGATCCGGCTGCGGAAGCCCGCCCTCTTCATCAGGGGGATCGTGATCACGCCGGTCGAGGCGACGTTCGCCACCGCACTGCCCGAGATCGACCCGAACAGCGCCGAGGCCACGACAGCGATCTTGGCGCTGCCGCCGCGATAGCGGCCCATCGACGCCATCGCGAGGTCGGTGAAGAACTGCCCGCCGCCTGCTGCCGTCAGGTAGCTGCCGAACAGGACGAACATGATCACGACCGTCGCCGTGACCATGAGAGGCATGCCCAGCATGCCGTTGCTGTCCATCGACAGGTAGATGGTCAATCGGTCCAGTGCCACCCGACGCCCCTGCAGGTCGCCCGGCACGAGGTGCCCGACCAGCGCATAGAGCAGGAACAGACCCACGATAATGGCAAGGAAGTTGCCGGTGGCGCGCCGGAGCGCCTCGATCACAAGAACGATCAGGATACCCCCGGCAATGGTTGCGTCCACTGGCCGGGCAAAGAGGGTTTCGAAGATCCGCCCGTAATGGACCGCCGCATATCCCGCCGCCGCAAACCCGAGAAGTGCGGCGGCGATATCGTAGAACGGCACAGGCGCATCGGCGTCTCGCTGGCCGCCCCTGACCGACAGGGTCAGGAAAGCCAGGGGCAGGGTCAGCGCCAGCATCGCCATCAGCACCTGTTCGGCGAACAGGGCAAGACCGACAGCCCGGAAGACCTCCAGTGCCCAGCCCAGCGCCAGAAGGGGAAGGGCGGCCGACAATCCCGTGATGATGGCACGTTTCATGATCGCCTCCGCGCCCTTCTCGTCGCTTATGGCAGAAGGCCGATTTCGCGATAGAACCTGACGGCTCCTGGATGCATCTCGATTTTCAGGTCCGGGGCCATGGTGGCGGGATCGAACTGGGCGAACTGGGGTGCTGCGGCCTTCAGCGCCTCGGCGTTGCCGTGGATCATCTTGGTGACTTCATAGACCATATCCTCGGGCGTGTTGTCCCCCGCCAGGATCAGGAACGGCCCTGCGAAGACGCCGATCGGTTCGGTGATCCCGGCGCGGCCTTCGGCCGGTGCGATCTCTTCGATATAGCTGCCGGGTGCGATGGACAGGATCGCGGCAAGGGCTGCGTCATCGTTGGGGATCGGGATGAAACGGATACCGCCGACCGAAGCATCGGCCTGAAGCACGGCGCCCGATCCGACCGAGAACAATCCGGCATCCACAGTGCCCGCCACGAAATCCTCAACCCCGCGGTTGCCATCGGGAACCGGAACGCCCTCGACATCGTCCAGCGTCATGCCCGCAGTTGAAAGGATAGCCTTCTGGATCGTGTGCAGCACCTGCTGCTTGGTGAACTCGGTCGAGACCCGTTTGCCCTTCAGGTCCTGCAGGGTCCGGATGTCCGAGTCCGCCTTCACGAAGAACCCGACGTTCAGGTTGTAAAGCGCGGCGACCATCTTGGCGCCGGGCTGGGGATTGTCCTTGAACATCGCGCCGCCCTTCTGCGCGAAGAACACCGGCATCGAGTTCGCGACGGAAAACTCCATCTCGCCGGTGGCGACCAGGGGGATTGTCACGACCGGGCCGCCTTGCGGCACGACGCGCATGCGCATGTCGGAATTCTCGGAAACCACCTTGGCGATGGCCGCGGCAGTCGCATAGGCGGCGGACCCCTGCGGGTTCGACCCGATGGCGACGGTCTGCGCCGCGGCGGACAGCGTCGTGCCGATGGCAAAGGCCGCCGCAAGGAGCGCGGTTGTTTTCAGGCGAAGTGTCATTTTGGATATCTCCCTGGTGATGGTTTCTTGTTCAAACGGTGACTGTCAGCAGGTCTTTCGCGACGTGAAGCGGGCCGTCAAAAGCTTCGCGGATATCGGTGATGACCTGGTCGATCAGTTGCGGACCCATGATCTCGACCGGCATGTGCTGGGCAGCCAGTTTGCGGACGATGGGATTGGTGCTGTCCCAATGGCCGATATGCGTGGCGATCAGGGTCTTGACGCCTGCATCCCTGGCGATGCGGCCCAGTTCGCGTGGGCTCGTGTGCGAAAAAGTTCCGATCCCGTTCTTCGCACGATACTCGATGGCCGCTTCGGGAAAGGTGGCTTCATGGATCAGGAGATCGGCGTTTTCCGCAAACTTGACCATCTCGGGAAGGGCCTTCGTGTCGCCGCTGAAAACAACCGTCTTGTCGTCGGTTTCCAGCTTCAGGCCGAAACACTCGCAGATGTCGGGCGGGATGTGATCGACCGGCATGGCGGTGATCTTCACCCGCTCATCCTCATAGATCGGCCCCGCCGACATCTGACGCACGTCCGGCCTCAGAGCTTCGAGGTTACCCTGCCGTTGCTTGTACTTCGCCCGGGCCCGGATATCGGCATCGAAGGCCCCGCCCTCGAAAAGATGCCCGACCATGGCCTCGGTGCCAACCGGGCCATATATGACGGGCGCGCCTGTCTTCCCGCTCATCCAGCTTCCGATGATGAAGACCGGCAGATCGGCGGTATGGTCGAAATGCAGATGCGTCAGGAACAGCGCCTGCACCGACAAGGGGTCGATGTTGGCCGCGATCATGTTCCGTGTCGCACCGGTTCCGATATCCAGAAGATAGGTCTTCTCGCCGATCTGGACGGCGATCGAGGTATGCGCACGGTCGGGGTCGATCAGGGCGGCGCCGGTTCCCAGGAGCGTCACTTTC
>SBFT01000295.1 GCA_006227805.1 Paracoccaceae bacterium | reverse complement strand
TGCCGCCCATCGCCATGACGGCGGGCGCCTTGTCCTTCAGTTCCTGCACCACGCGCTGCGCGATCTTGGGGCCGATCCCCCTGGCCGACTTGATCGCGTTCCAGTCCCCCAGCGCGATCGCGCGGCCCACCCCTTCGGGACCCAGCGCGCCCTGGATCGCCAGCGCCGCCTTGGCGCCGACGCCCTGCACGCTCATCAGGAGGCGATGCCATTCCTTTTCTACCGGCGAGGGGAAGCCGAAGAGCTGCAACAGGTCCTCGCGCACCACGAGGTCGGTATAGAGCGACACCGCCTCGCCCGGGCCGGGCAGCGCGGCCATCGTGCGGTCCGAGACATAGACGAGATAGCCCACGCCCCTGACGTCGATCAGCACGTGATCCTCGGCCCGGTAGTCGAGCCGCCCGCTGATCCGTCCGATCATCGCCCCGCCCCCACCGCGCGGGCCATGGCCCGGCTGCTCTGGAGATGGAACGCGTGGCAGATCGCCACCGCCAGCGCATCCGCCGCGTCCGGCCCCGCCGGCAAGGCCCCCGGCAACTGCATCCGCACCATGTGATCGACCTGGGCCTTGTCGGCGTGACCCACACCCACGACCGTCTTCTTGATGGCGTTGGGCGCGTATTCGCCCACCTCCAGCCCGAACTGCGCCGGCACCAGCAGCGCGATGCCGCGCGCCTGCCCCAGCTTGAGCGTGCCCGCCCCGTCCTTGTTCACGAAGGTCTGCTCGACCGCCGCCGCATCGGGCCGCCAGGTCTCGAGAACTTCGGTCAGCTGGACGTGAAGCGCCAGCAGGCGCTGCGCCAGATCGCCCGCGCCGCTGCGGCACAGACCATTGGCCACATGGCTCAACCGGCTGCCCGCGGCATCGACGATGCCCCATCCCAGGGTTCTGAGGCCCGGATCGATCCCCAAGACGCGCATCCCGCCGTTAACCTGACTGCTCGAGTTTCGGTATCGTGTTGCTTTTTTGATGCACTAGCACGAAACGCGAACAAGGTCCAAGCGTTTCCCCGTCCCGGCGGAACCGGGCCGGATTGCGACGGATGCAGGGCTTGGCGCGACATCCGGGCCTGAAACAGACGTTCCGGAGGCGGAAAACGACACGGATTCCGGCGAATTTCCGTTTAATTTTCGGTTGGTTTTCGATGACTTGCGCCGAATGCGAGCCATGCATCCATTGCATAGAGGTTCTGCGTTTTTCGCACTTGCAGCATTTCGTCCACACGCCTATCTGCCGCTCATCAACGAAACGCCTTCTGCAACGCTAACACAAAGGAGATCGGATATGGCCGTTTTCGACACTACCCGGACCGCCTATGGCACCGTCGGCCTTTTCGGCCGCGTCAGCGCTGCAGTCAACAGCGTGATCGGCACCATCGCAGCATGGAACGACGCGCGTGTGACCCGCAACGCCCTGGCAAAGCTCACGGATCGTGAACTGGAAGACATCGGTCTGGTTCGCGGCGACATCGACGACGTGGCCGAAGGCCGCCGTCCGTTCTGAGCCGGTTCGAGACAACAGAAAGCACCAGCGCCGCGCGACCGGGAGGTCGACGCGGCGCTTCACTTTTTAACCCCGAAGTTCCGGTCCTTACCGGAGAAAGGGTGCCAGAAATCCGGCTACATACCGGGTGGCGGGATCGATCTGCATGACCACGGCGCCGGCCTGTTCGACCCAGGTGCCCGATTGCATGGCCACCAGACGGTTCTCGTAGGTGCCTTGGCCCACCTCGGCCAGGACAAGGCCCTTGAACAGGATGAAGGCGGCCAGGAAGATGATGACGGACTTGAGCGATATGCCGCTGGAGCGCCTGCGCGGCCGCACGATCAACAGCCCGTCGGGCCGGATGCGCGTCTCGTAGCCACGCGACATGGCATCGTGTTTCCTGGCCAGACGACGCAGGCGTTTTGCGAACTGAGCCCGTTCCGGTTCCATGGCGACCTCCGAACTGGCCCCCACCAGCGGATGCGTCCGGTTTAGGTCCGAATTGTGGCAAAATCTGGGCAGCTGCCTTCATTCGCCTCAATTGCTGTCCGAATTAGGCCATCTTCTGCAGAACCAGGGTCGTCCAGTCACCAATCCGGTCGGATGCCACGGGATTGTATCCTTCCGCGACATAGACCTTCTGCACGGCCTCGGCCTGTTCATTCAGGATCCCGGACAGAATCGCGAATCCCCCCGGCGCCGCGTGCCGCGCAAGGTCGGGCGCCAGCGCGATCAGCGGCCCCTTGAGGATGTTCGCGAAGATCAGGTCATAGGGCGCGTCCGCCGTCAGCGCCGGGTGATCGAAGCCCGCGGCCTCGATGCAGTCGATCCGCCCCGACAGCCCGTTCGCCGCCAGATTGGCCAGCGCGACCTCGACCGCCACCGCGTCGATGTCGCTGGCGATGATGCGCGCCGGAAAGAGCCGCGCCGCCGCCATCGCCAGGACGGCGGTGCCGCAGCCGATATCGGCGACGCGCGCGGGCACGAAGCCCTGCGCGGCCAGCCTGTCCAGCGCGATCAGGCAGCCCTTGGTGGTGCCGTGATGCCCGGTTCCGAAGGCCATCGAGGCATCGATCAGCAGGGGCACGGCGTCCCGGGGCACCTTGTCGGCGTCATGGCTGCCATAGACGAAGAACCGCCCCGCCTGCACCGGCGCCAGGTCGCGGCGCACCTTGGCGACCCAATCGGTTTCCGGCAGCTCGGACACGAGGAACGGATTGGCCCCGAAGGCCGCCGCCAGCAGCGCCAGGCCCGTCTCGTCCGGCGCCTCGGTGAAATAGGCTCCGATCTCCCAGCGGCCCGATCCGTCCTCGATCTCGAAGACGCCCACGCCCTGGGGTTCGGGGTCCAGCCGTTCCAACGCCTCGCCCAGGGCCTCGGCCTCGCGCTTGCCGGTCAGGGTGGTCATCGCGGTGAAGGTCGCGCTCATCAGCGTCTCCGATAGCTGTTGGGATCCCGCCAGCCGCGCCGCACGCCCGGCTCGACCTGCAGTTTCGCGGGATCGATGTTGCGCACGAAATGCCAGCCCCAGAGCCCCGCCACAAGCCCGATCAGGGCGCCCAGCACCGCCTGGGCATAGATGACGCCCACCGCCCCGGCGAGGCTTGCCATCCAGGTCGCGACCGGCCAGGTCAGCACTCCGTCGCGCAGCCAGGTCAGCGCGGTCGACCGCGTCGGGCGGCCCAGCGCGTTGAAGGCGGCGTTCGAGACGAAGAACGCGCCCGAGAACAGGAAGGCCCCCGCGCCCACATGGGTGAAGGCGTGCAGCACCTCGGCCCCGCCGGGCGACAGGCCGAAGGCGCGCCCGACCGCATCGCCCGTCAGCACGAGCAGGCCCCAGACGACCAGCGTGTAGACCAGGCAGAAGATCATGGCGTCGCGATAGGTGCTGACCAGCCGGTCATGGTGACCCGCCCCGAAATTCTGGCCGAAGATGCCGCCGATGGCACCCGCCAGCGAGAAGATGCCCCCGAAGGCCACCACGGTCAGCCGCCCGACCACGGCCCAGCCCGCCACCGCATCATCGCCGAAAGGCGCAAGGACCGCGGTCAGCACGTAATTCCCGAAGGGCGTCGCCATCTGCGTCAGGATCGCGGGCAGCGCCACCGCGAAATAGGGCCGCGCGTCGCCAAGGGTGGCGCGCCAGTCGGGCCAGGCGATCAGGTCATGGACCCGCGTCGCCCAGATCAGCGCCGTGACCATCATCACGCAGCGCGACAGGGTCAGGCCCAGCGCCGCCCCGTCCAGCCCCAGTCCCAGCACGTAGATCAGCAGGGGATCGGCGAACATCGCCACGCCCCCCGACGTCAGCGTGACATACATCGCCCGCTTGCCGTCGCCCTCGGCCCGCAGGCAGCCGCTGGCGACCATCCCGATCACCATGATCGGCAGCGACGGCACCGTGAAGAGCAGGTAGCGCGCCGCCAGGTCCAGCGTGTCCCCGGTGGCGCCCGCCAGGTGCAAGAGGTCGTATCGGAACGCGATGATCGTCGCCGCCATCGCCGCCTGCACCAGGCACGCGACCACGATCGCGCTGCCCGCCAGCCGTCGGCCCGCGTCGCGCCGGCGCGCGCCGATCGCGCGCGACACCAGCACCGTCGCCGCGATCATCAGCCCGATCCCCGACGAGACCGAGAAGAACTGGATCGCGAAGGCGAAGCCGATCGCCGCCACCATGCGCGCATCGCCCAGAAGCGAAACCCAGAACAGGTTTGTCGCATCCACCAGGAAGACGAAGGTGATGCCCGCCGCCCCGGTCATCGTCATGCGGACCACATGGCCCATGGTCGAGCCCGTCAGGAACCGGCCTTCGACGCTCATGGGCTTACTCCGCCGGAGCGGGGGCGAAGCGCGCGAAGATGGTCTCGTTGCCCGGTTCGGGATGGCGCGGGATCATCAGCGCAAGACAGAGCGAAGTCGACGCCATGCCGGCCGCCAGCAGGAAGACCGACCCGGGCGAGACCAGCCACAGATAGCCCAGCGAGGCGGGCAGGAACACCGCCGCGATGTGGTTGATGGTGAAGGCCACGGCGGCGGTGGGCGCGATGTCGCCGGGATCGGCGATCTTCTGGAAATAGGTCTTGAGCGCCAGCGCCAGCGCGAAGAACAGATGGTCGAGGATGTAGAGCGCCGCCGCCAGCACGACCCCCCAGCCGAAATAGTAGAGGCCTCCATAGGCCAGGAAGACGCCGATCAGCCCGACATATTCGACGCAGAGCGCGTTGCGCTCGCCGAAATGCGCCACCACGCGGCCCATGATGGGCGCGAAGATCATGTTGGCGACCAGCGTCACCATGAAGAGGGCCGCCACGTCATGGACGCTGAAGCCGAACTTCTCGACCATCATGAAGCCGGCGAAGACGACGAAGATCTGCCGCCGCGCGCCGGACATGAATTGCAGCGCGTAGTAAAGCCAGTAGCGCCGCCGCAGGACCATCTTCTTGACCTGGGGATGGGGCGCCTCGAACTGGCGATAGGCGAACAGCGCGAACAGCGCGATGCCGAAGGTGGCGCCGCCCGCGACCATGTAGACCAGGTTGTAGGTCAGGCCCAGGGGCTCCCACAGAAGGACGATCAGGCCATAGGCCACCAGCGTCGCACCCGACCCCGCCGCCATCAGCAGGCCCAGGATCTGCGGTGCGCGGTCCTTGGGCAGCCATTGCAGCTGAAGCGACTGGTTCACCGTCTCGTAATAGTGAAAGCCGATCGAACTCAGCAGCGTGACGAAGAGCAGCCCTCCGAGCGAGGGAAACCACGCCGTGATCGCGGTCGCCACCCCCAGCAGCATCAGCGAGATCATCGCCAGAACCTGCTCGCGTACGAAGAGGATGATGAAGATCACGCCGATGGCCAGAAAGCCCGGGATCTCGCGCACCGTGTGCAGCCAGCCGATGTCGGACCCGTCGAAGGCCGCCGCCTCGATGACGAAATTGTTCAGCAGCGCCGACCAGGTGGCGAAGGACAGGGGCATCGCCATCGCCATCAGGAACAGAAGCGCGATCGGCTGCCGCCACAGGGGCAGCGTGCGGGCTTCATGCAGGGCGAGCGGCTGGAACATGCCCCTTGACATACGCCTGTGCGCGGGCCTTGGCGAGTGGGATTCTGAACATGCGAAGCAAGTCGGCGCGCAGGCGCGGGCCAGTTCGATCGCCGCCCCGTCCGGGCTGTTCAGTAGAAGCTCTGCGGATCGATGTCGACCGAGAGCCGCAGATCGCCCTTCAGCTTGTGCGGCGCGATCCAGCGCGCGATGGCGTCCTGGAGCGCCACGCCCTTGTCGGCCTTGACCAGAAGGCGCACGCGGTGCCGGCCCCGGACGCGGGCGA
>SBFT01000178.1 GCA_006227805.1 Paracoccaceae bacterium | reverse complement strand
TTCGCGTCACTCGAGACTACGGGCATACCGCGCTTGAGAAGTCCAACGAGTTGCTGTTCCATCTCGCGCTTGCCACGGTTTCCATCGTCGCGCTGATCCTCTTCGCCATCGGCTGGCGCGAGGCCCTCGTCGTCGCGGTGGTGATACCGGTGACAATCCTTCTGACACTCTTCGCCGCGAACGTGATGGGTTACACGCTCAACAGGGTGTCGCTTTTCGCGCTGATCTTCTCGATCGGCATTCTCGTCGATGATGCCATCGTGGTAATCGAGAATATCACACGCCACTGGGGTATGAATGACGGTCGCTCCCGGTCGCAGGCTGCAATCGAGGCGGTGGCCGAGGTCGGCAACCCGACGATCGTCGCCACTCTGACCGTCGTGGCGGCGCTGCTGCCGATGCTGTTCGTCTCGGGTCTGATGGGCCCCTACATGAGCCCGATTCCGGCGAATGCCTCTGCGGCGATGATCTTCTCCTTCTTCGTTGCGGTGATCGTGACACCATGGCTCATGGTCAAGGTGGCAGGTCGCACCACGACAATGCATCACGACGCTGTCGGTGGCGGCACTGTAGGCCGGCTCTACCGAGCGGTTGCGCGCCCGGTGGTGGCAAACCGGTTCACGGCCTGGGCGTTCCTTCTGGTCACGCTGGTTCTGACCGTGGGATCCTTGACCCTCTTCTACACAAAGGACGTGACGGTCAAACTCCTGCCTTTTGACAACAAGTCCGAACTGTCGGTTGTCATAGACCTGCCCGAAGGCGCCTCCGTTGAGGCAACGGACCGGGTGACGCAGGATGTTGCGCGCACGGCACTGGCAATCGAGGAGGTAACGGCAGCCGAGACCTATGCCGGCACCGCCGCCCCCTTCGATTTCAATGGGCTGGTTCGGCACTATTTCCAACGGCAGTCGCCAGAACTTGGAGACGTCCACCTGACCCTTCGGCCCAAGGACGAGCGGGACCGCACGAGCCATGCCATCGCGCTCCAGTTACGCGCTGCGCTCGAAGACGTCGAGGCGCCGGAGGGAACCTCGGTGAAGGTGGTCGAAACACCTCCCGGACCGCCCGTTCTGGCCACCCTGCTTGCCGAGATCTACGGGCCGGACCCCGAGACCCGGCGCGCTGTGGCAGAAAAGCTGAAGACCATTTTCGCGGATATTCCGTTCATAGTGGATGTCGACGACAGCTATGGCGAGCCCACACGGCGCATCCGGGCACTTGTCTCGGGCGATGACGTCGAGTTCTACCGCGTTGAGGAAAGCGACGTGTTCGACACTCTGTCTCTGCTCAACGCAAGCCGGACCGTCGGCTACTCACATCGTGGCGAGGGCAGAGCGCCAATCCCAATCGTGCTGGAACGGCCGACCAGCGAGCGCGTCATGGACGCGCAGGCGCTCGGCGTACCGGTGCCGGCGAACGCGCTTCCCGGTGACCGGGGTGTGGTGGAACTCGGCGACGTGATCCGGCTGACCGAGGAACAGGCATCCTACCCAATTTACCGGCGCAACGCACGTGCGGCAGAGATGGTAACCGCGGAACTCGCCGGCACATTCGAGGCGCCGCTCTACGGTATGCTCGCAGTCCAGGAGGCGATAGACGCCGTGGACTGGGGCGATCTGCCGAAACCCGAGATATCCCTTCATGGCCAGCCTGAAGACGAGAGCGTGGTCACACTGCTTTGGGATGGGGAATGGGACGTGACCTGGATCACGTTTCGCGACATGGGTGCAGCGTTCGCAGTGGCACTGCTTGGCATCTACGTTCTTGTTGTTGCGCAGTTCAGCTCATTCCGGCTGCCGCTGGTCATCCTGACACCCATTCCGCTGACCTTCATCGGGATATTGGTTGGGCACTGGCTGTTCGACGCGCCGTTCACGGCAACCTCGATGATCGGGTTCATCGCGTTGGCGGGTATCATCGTGCGGAATTCGATCCTGCTGGTGGACTTCATCCGCCATGCACGGCGACCGGGACTCCCCCTGCGCGATGTTCTGTTGGAAGCGGGCTCGATCCGGTTCAAGCCGATCCTGCTCACGGCTGTCGCGGCGATGATCGGGGCGGCGGTGATCCTGACCGATCCAATCTTTCAAGGACTTGCAATATCGCTCCTGTTCGGGCTGGCGTCGTCCACCCTGCTGACGGTGCTGGTGATTCCGGCGATCTACGCTGCACTCAAGGGTCCGGAAACGACCGGCTGACCGGATCCATGGGCGTTGTCAGAAGGATTCCGGTCGAGACGGGCAGGTCGGCCTCGGAGCCTCGGAACATGAGCAAACCTGACCCGTTCATCTTGACGCACAGTCTTCGGTCATATGCATCTGCTCTGAAAGAACCTGGAGCCGACGACCGGCGGTAGACTGGTCGCTGGCTCAACAATCGGGCGAAGAATTCACACCTTCCGTTCCGACGACGGGAGCGGGCGATGCTTAGCTTCCGGCACATCCGAAGCCTTCAGAAATTCGCCGCCGTCCACGCCTCTGTCTGAAACCATTTCAACCAGCAGCGCAATCTCACGTCCCGAGCCATTTTCAGGAGGAACCGCGCCGTCGCTCTCGGCTCCAGCGGCGTGACCTTGGCGCGGCATGGGGGCAAGTCGACTGTCCTTGTCGAGACGGGTTCGAATTCCTATGGCGAGCTCCTCGCCGGTTGTTCATGCAGTGCAGCCGCCAGGTCAACTTTGGCGCGCGGCTACAGTGACCTCGACTTCTCGACCTGCGCAGGCCGACGACGACAATTCCTGTTTCCCACCGCGCGCGGTTTGGGCCATTTTCGCATCGGGCCTTTCGGCGAAGACCTCCGAGAGCGACCGGACAAGGGGATAGGGCGCAGTGTTCGAAGTCGTCACCATCAGTTTTGCATTCGTTTTCGGCCTCGCCGTCAGGCAGATCGGATTGCCGCCACTGGTGGGCTTTCTCGCCGCCGGGTTTGCCATCAACATTTTCGGGCCGGCTCTCGGCCTGCCGGACTACACCTCCGATGCACTTTACCATGTCGCGCATCTGGGCGTGCTGATGCTGCTCTTCACCGTCGGGCTCAAGCTCAAGCTCGAACAGATCGCGCAGCCCCAGGTCGTGGGCGGGGCGCTGCTGCACTTCGCCATCTCGGTGGCGGTCTTCATGCCCGGGCTACGGCTCTTCATGGGGATCGACTGGAACACCGCGCTGCTCCTCGCCATCGCGCTGTCGTTTTCCTCGACCGTGCTGGCGGCAAAGCTGCTCGAATCCAAGCGTGAACTGGGCGCGTTTCACGGCCGAACCGCCATCGGCATCCTGATCATCCAGGACATCATCGCGCTGGTCGTGCTCGCGGTTTGGTCGGGC
The DNA here is from genome assembly GCA_006227805.1 of Paracoccaceae bacterium. GTDB lineage: Bacteria > Pseudomonadota > Alphaproteobacteria > Rhodobacterales > Rhodobacteraceae > JAGYKE01. The sequence goes on along the minus strand of SBFT01000178.1, from coordinate 11,911 downwards.
CAGAGCCCGAACATCTGGGCGCTGCTGGTCTTTGCCGCGCCGTTCCTGCGCCCGATGCTGCACTGGCTGCTGGATTTCGCGGGCAACGACGAGTTGCTGGTTCTGCTGGGAATGTTGTTGTCACTGGTGATCGGCGGGATGGGGTTCGAGGCGATGGGTCTCTCCTCGGAAATCGGCGCCCTGGTGATGGGGGTGCTTCTGTCCACGCACCCCCGGGCAAAGGAACTGGGCACATCGCTGTGGTCGCTCAAGGAAGTGTTTCTTGTCGGCTTCTTTCTGCAGATCGGGCTCACCGGGCTTCCGGACTGGGGCGCGATCGTGTTCGCCGTCGCCGTGGGCATCGCGCTGGCGCTGAAGGGCGTGCTCTTCTTCGCGCTTCTGGTCGCCTTCAAGCTGCGGGCGCGCAGTGCGTTCCTGTCCGCCCTCAGCCTCACGGCCTATTCCGAGTTCGGTCTGATCGTGGCGGCAGGCGTGCTGCCGGAATACCTCGTTCCACTGGCCATCGCGGTATCGATCTCGTTCGTGATCTCGGCCCCGCTGAACCGTTTCGCGCATCCGCTTTACGAGCGCTTCGCGAACCGGCTGCAGGTCTACGAGCGCGACACGATCCACCCCGACGAACAGCCCAAGGACATGGGCGACGCCAATGTCCTGATCTTCGGAATGGGCCGCACCGGCAGCGCGGCCTATCGCTATCTCGAGGAACAGGGGCTCCGGCCGCTCGGCCTCGATGCCGATACCTACAAGGCCAGGGCCCATCAGCAGGCCGGGCGCAACGTGTTCTTCGCCGATGCCGAGGATAGCAATTTCTGGCGAAGCTGCGATCTCGGGCGGATCAGAGCCGCGATCCTCGCGATGGACGACATCGAGGCCAAGCTGATCGCCGCCCGCTCGTTGCGTCAGTGCGGCTTTGAAGGGCCGATCGTGGCGCATGCGCTGCACGAGGCGCATTACGACCAGATCCGCGAGGCTGGCGCGGACTATACCTACCTGACGATGAACCAGGCCGGGATCAGCCTGGCCGAACAGACCGCGAAGGCGATGGATCGGGGCTGAGGCCGCCCGGTGGCCGCGGTCAGCGCGACCCGTGCCTTTCCAGCCCGCCCGCCAGCGCGTCATGCGCTTCGGAAATGCGCATCTCGAAAGTCCTCTCGAACATGGTGTAGTCGTAATTGCCCAGCCGCGCGATCGGCTTGATGCGTGGGATGTCGAGGCGCCCGTCAGGCGTCAGCACCTCGTCGCGGATGTGAAGGCCGCCAAGTTGCTGCAAAGTGGTTAGGTCGGGACCTACTAAGTCGAACCATGGCTGTGCAGACATCGACCACGAGGGCGAAGGGGGAGAGCGCGAGCTGGATGTCGGTCGCCATTGCATGAAATGGGATGTAGAACCACAGGTCGGTATAATGAATTCAATGCCTTAGATGGTAGAGAACGTTGGTTTCCAGTCCCATCCCCTCCGCCACTTGCCTCAACGAAAGCGTTCTCCCCATCCGGCCGCGGCTGGAATTTCTCGTTGTTTTCGAGGGTTATGCGGGAGGGGCTGAGCACCGGCTTCAGCGCCACGAGGATCGGAAGCGGTCTCTCAGGGCCGGTATTCTCCGGGCCTCATGACTGCGCGGCTTACGGCTTCAAGCCCCGAGGCATAGGTCAGTAGCTGTCCGAGATGACTATGGTCGGTGCCTTCGAGTTGGTTCTCGACGAGCACCCATGATCCGGTTCCGACATGTCTCACTTCGCGCCGTCGCTCTCGGTCCAAGTGGCGTGAACCTGGCGCGGCACAGGGGCAGGCCGACTGTCCTTGTGGAGACGGGTTCGCATTTGTCCGTCAGCCCCTTTTCCCGGACTTCCAACAGGATTTCCAGAAAGCGCTGGGATATTCGTGACGTCGCGCCTATCATCGCCCTGGAAACCGGATGGCCGCGCCGGGGCGTCGATGCCATGGACCAATCACGGGGGCATCACTTGCAAGGATCGGACAAGGCAGGGTCGCGATCTTCGGGCACTCCCGGACAAGGCCTGGACCCGGTGGAGCGCAGCCTCGCGGACGAGAAGGCGCGCTTCGCGGCGACCGCTGAAATCCTGCAGATCATCGGAAAGGCCAAGGGCGACACTCAGCCTGTCTTCGACCGTATCGTTCACTCGGCGACCGAACTGTGCGGTCTGCGGCTGAGCATGCTGTGGCGGTTCGAGGACGGGCTGGTCCATCATTGCGCCTATTCCGGCTTCGATCCCGAGTTCATGGCCGAGTACCTGAAGGATTATCCAAAACCGTTCGAGCCGAACTCGATGACGCTGGCCGTCCATGACAGCGGCCGGATTCAGCATCTCGAGGACGCATGGGACGAGAGCTATTCCGATCACGCGACCGCACGGGAATACGGCTTCCGCCACCTCGTGGGCTTGCCCATCTTCACCGAAGGGCGGGTCTGGGGGGCGCTGATCCTCGGCTGGCCGGACGGACAGACCCCGACCGAGACACACTTCGAATTGCTCCGCACCTTCACGGATCAGGCTGCCATCGCGATCGAGAACGCCCGCCTGTTCCGCGAGACGCAGGAGGCGCTGGTCCGTCAGACGGCAACGTCCGACATCCTGCAGGTCATCAACGGCTCGCCCGACAACCTTCAGCCGGTCTTCGACCTGATCGCGCGCAAGGCAGCCCAGCTGTGCGAGGCCGCGTTCTGCATCGTCTGGCGCGTCGAGGACGGCATGAGCCTCTACAGCGCGAGCCATGGCTTTGATGGGGACCTTCTGCAGCAACTGGAGGCGCGCGAACCCCAGCCGCTGATCGACGCCACCGTGACCGGTCGGGTGGTCAAGACGCGGCGCATGGTGCGGATGGAAGACGCCTCGGACCCGTCCTATTACGACCACAAGATGGCCGTGCAGCTGGGGATCCGGGAATTCATCGGCGTGCCCATCTTCGTCGGCGGCGAGGTCTGGGGATCGATCAACCTCGCCTGGCCCAAGGGGCAGTCGGCGCGGGACGAGGACATCCAGCTGGTGCAGACCTTCGCCGAACAGGCCGCCATCGCCCTGCGCAACTCGGGAATGTTTGCGGAATTGCAAACGCGGCTCGAGCGCGAAAAGGCCACGCGTGCCGTCCTCCAGGTCATCAGCGAAAGCCGCGATGACGAGCGGCCCGTCTTCGACGCGATCCTCGAGAACGCGTGCGAACTATGCGGGGCGCAGCTGGCTTTTCTGAGCCTCGCCAACGAAGATCGCACGCGCGTGACGATCCCCGCCCATCGCGGCGTGCGCGATGCCTTCGCCGCGGACCTCGCCAATTTCGACGAACCGATCGACCGCACCCAACTGGTGGCGGTGCGCCCCATCGTCGATGGTCAGGTCATCCGTCAGGACGATATCGCCGACGATCCGGTCTATACCGTGCAGCGCGACCCCAAGCGCGTGCAGATGGTCGAGCTGGAAGGCGCGCGGTCGGTCATGGTCGTGCCTCTGAAGAAGGACGGCGTGGCCCTGGGGGCCATCGTGCTCTACCGCCGCGTCGTGTCGCCCTTTTCCGACGACGATGTCGATCTGGTCGAAACCTTCGCGGCACAGGCCGTCATCGCCATCGAAAGCGTGCGCCTGTTTCGCCAGGAGCAGGCCCGCACCGCCGAGGTCGAGGAAGCTCTGGAATACCAGACGGCGACATCCGAGGTGCTCTCGGTCATATCTCGGTCGCCCAACCAGGTCATGCCGGTTCTGGAGACGATCCTCGACGTCGCTGCGCGCCTCTGCCGACCGCAATATTCCTATGCCGCGATGCGCGATCCCGGATCGGGGAAGTATCACGTCATCACCACACGCGACGCGGACGAGGAATTCGTCGCCTATCTCAAGGCGAACCCGATCGCGCCGGGCCTCGGGACATGCACCGGTCGCACCGCGCTTCTGGGCCGGACGGTCTATATCGAGAACACGGCGACCGACGACAGCTATGAATGGAAGGAAGCGGCCGAACGCGGCGGCTTCCTGTCGACCCTGGGTGTCCCATTGATCCGCGACGGCGAAGTGGTCGGCGTGCTGTCGCTGGCCCACAGCCAGCCGTCGGCCTTCCTGCCCAAGCAGATCGCCCTGGTCGAAACCTTCGCGGCGCAAGCGGTCATCGCCCTGTCGAACGCCCAGCTTTTCGACGCGCTGGAAACCCGCACCGCCGAGGTCGAGGAAGCGCTGGCCTATCAGACAGCCACCTCGGACGTGCTCGACGTGATCTCGCGCGCGACCAGCGATGTGCAGCCGGTCTTCGACATGATCGTGCAGAAATCGGTCGAGCTGAGCGGCGCGCAATTCTGCGTTCTGGACCGCATCGAGGACGGCGCGCTGCATTTCTGTGCCCAGTCCGGGTTTGCCGGCGAAGGCGCGCGGCAGCTGGCGGCGGCCTATCCGGTGACCGACTGGGCCGGGCATTTGACCGATAGGGTGGCGAAAAGCGGGAAGACCCAGCATATCGAGGATGCCTGGGGCAAGGACTACTATTCGCCTGACATGGCCCGCCACGTCGGCTTCCGACGGATGCTGGGCGTGCCGGTCAAGGTGGATGGCGCCGTCTGGGGCAGTATCAATGTCGGCTGGAGCCATACGACCGCACCGCCGCAAGCCACGGTCGAACTGGTCCAGACTTTCGCCAGCCAGGCCAGCATCGCCATCGAGAATGCGCGACTTCTGCGCGAAACGCAGGAGCGCACCGCCGAGGTCGAGGAGGCGCTGGAACAGCAGAAGGCTTCGGCCGAAATCCTGTCGGTCATCAGCCGGTCGGTCGAGGACACCCAACCCGTCTTCGAGAAAATTCTCGAGAGCTGTCGCCATCTCTTCGGGGGTGAGGAACTGGACGTCCTGCTGATCGACGACGAAGGCCTCCTGCAGGTCGCGGCGTATCTCGGAAAATTCGAGAAGGAGCTGCGCGAAACCTTCCCGGCGCCCTGGGAAATCACCCCTGCGGGCGAGGCGATCCGCACGAAGCGCGTCGTCAACTACTCGGACTGCGCGAACAACCCCGACACGCCGAAGGTTCTGAAGAGGATGGCGCGCATCGCCAGTTATCACTCGGTCGCCTTCGCCCCGATGATCTGGGAAGGCCGCGGTATCGGCGTCGTCGGCGTCGCGCGGTCGGCGAGGTCCTTCACGGAGCGTGAACTGAGAATAATGCAGGGCTTCGCCGACCAGGCGGTGATCGCGATCCAGAACGCGCGGCTGTTCCGCGAGACAAAGGAAGCATTGCAACGCCAGACGGCCAGCGCGGACATTCTGCGCGTCATCAGCGGCGCGCAGACCGATGTGACCCCGGTCTTCGACGCGATCCTGAGCCGCGCGGCGGATATCTGCAATGCGCCGATGGTCAGCCTCAACCTGCTGGACGCCGACCGAAAGAACGCAAGGCTGGTCGCGCATTGGGGTGATGACCTGAACTACCTTAAGGTGGGCGAGACGGTCTGGCCTGTCGACTCGGGACTGGCCACGACGGAAGTGTTTCACAGAAAGGCGCCGAACCATGTTCCCGACCTCAGGGAAACCGCTCTCTACCGGAAAGGTGACAGCGTCCGGCGCAGGGTCGTCGACAATGAAGGCGTGCGCACCTTCCTCGCCGTGCCGCTGATCCTCAAGGGCGACGTGATCGGCAACATCGCCGCCTACAAGCGCGAGGTGAAGCCGTTCACCTCCGACGATATCGCGCTTCTGGAAACCTTCGCGGATCAGGCGGTCATCGCGATCCAGAACGTGCGGCTGTTCCGTGAGACGAACGAGGCGCTGGAGCGTCAGACCGCGACCGCGGAAGTGCTGGAAGTCATTTCCAACTCGGTCGAGGATGCCAAGCCCGTCTTCGACAAGATCCTCGAGGCGTGCCAACGGCTTATACCCAGTATCGACCTGTCCATCGTGACGCTGGACGAGCGTGGACTGGTGCATCTGGACGCCGTGATCGGAGAGAACGCCGAAAGGGCGACGCAAAACTACCGCCCGCGCCGCCTGGGAGATACGTTCCTCGCCGATGCCTTCGTCGGCCACCACGTGAAGTATTGCCCGGATGTCCAGAACGGCCCGAATTCGAACGATATCCTGAAGAAGATCGCGGCAATGACGGGCAACTTCGCCTGTCTGACGGCGCCGATGGTTTGGAAAGGCAGGCCTGCGGGCGCGATCTTCGTGGTGCGGATGATCCCCGAAGACGGGCGCGACGCGTTCAGCGCCCGCGACATGGACATTCTCGAGGCTTTCGCGGGCCAGGCGGTGATTGCGATCCAGAATGCCCAGCTGTTCCGTGAGACGAACGAGGCGCTGGAGCGTCAGACCGCGACCGCGGAAGTGCTGGAAGTCATTTCGAACTCGGTCGAGGATGCGAAACCCGTCTTCGAGAAGATCCTGGACAGCTGCCAGCGCCTGATCCCCTGCCGCGACCTGTCGATCATGACGCTGGAAGAAGGTGGCCTCGCGGTGCTCGGCGCCGCGCGTGGCCCGGTCGGGACGGCAAGCGCGCGGGATTACAAGCCCATGCCGGTCGACCGGACGATCATTGCATCCGCGGTGGTCAGCGGAGTGCCCGAGCACTATACCGACGCCCTTGCCGATCCTCGGACACCGCCGGTGATCCGGCGCATGGCCGAAAAGTTCGGCAATTTCGCCTGTCTGGTCGCACCGATGGTGTGGAAGGGCAAATCGGCGGGCGCGATCTTCATCGCGCGCGCCTTCGAAGACGGGAATCGAAGCTCTTTCTCGGAGCGCGAGATCGACATGGTCGAGGCCTTCGCCGACCAGGCCGCCATCGCCGTGCAGAACGCGCGGCTGTTCAACGAAACCCAGAGCGCGCTGGCCCGCCAGACCGCCACTTCGGACGTGCTGCGGGTGATCAGTGAATCCCCGACCGATGCGAAGCCCGTGTTCGATGCAATCGTGCAGACGGCCATCCGGCTTCTCGAGTGTGACGGGAGCGGCATCATGATCCGGCAGGGCGAAACGTTTACCCTGTCCGCCGCTGCCGAGCGGGACGGCCTCGTGCAGGAACTCAGCGGCCGGCGGAACCCGATCGAACCGGACAAGAATTTTCCCTCGCGCGTCTTCGCGACCGGCGAGATGGTCTATGTCCCCGATGCCTCTCAGGTCGAATTGCCGGAACACGAGGTCGAGGCCTTCCGCAAGTTCGAGATGCAGACGGCGATCTTCATGCCGCTGATGCGGAACGCGGAATGCGTCGGCGTCCTGACGTTCGATCGCAAGGTCGCGCGCCCTTTCACGGAGGCTCAGATCGAACTTGCGAAATCCTTCTGCGACCAGGCCGTGATCGCGATGGAGAACACGCGTCTGTTCAACGAGACCCAGACCTCGCTTGTCCGCCAGACCGCCAGCGCGGACATCCTGCGCGTCATCAGCGGCGCGCAGGAGGATGCGAAACCCGTTTTCGACGCGATCGGCGAGGCCGGTGTGCGCCTGCTGGGCTGCGATATCGTCTTCGTCATGCAGAGCGACGCAACCGAGTTCTGGACCCGGTCGGCCGTGGGCCCTGAAGGCCCGCTGGATGACATCAAGTTCTTCCGCGACCCGATCGCCCCCGAAGACAATCTGCCCTCGCGGGCGATCCGCTCGAAGAAGATCCTGCACCTGCCTGACTGGTCGCAGATCACGCTCCCCGATCACGACGCGGCCGTCCAGAAACGGTTCGGGGTCAACGCAAGCCTCATGGTGCCGCTTCTGCGCGACGGCGACTGTCAGGGCCTGCTGGTCTTCGCCCGCAAGGCGCGCGGCGAATTCAGCACCGAGGAGATCGACCTGGCCCTGTCCTTCGGCGATCAGGCGGTGATCGCGATGGAGAACGTGCGCCTCTTCACCGAGGTTCAGGACGCCCGCCGTGAGGCCGAGAAGGCCAACGAGGCGAAATCCGCCTTCCTGGCCACCATGAGCCACGAGATCCGCACGCCGATGAACGCCGTGATCGGGATGAGCGGCCTCCTGATGGACACCCAACTGGACGGTGAACAGGCCGACTATGCCCGCACCATCCGCGACAGCGGCGACGCGCTTCTGGGCATCATCAACGAAATCCTCGACTTCTCGAAGATCGAGGCGGGGCAGATGGATATCGAAAAGCACCCCTTCGACCTGCGCGACTGCATAGAAGGGGCACTCGATCTCGTCGGCGGGCGGGCGGCGGAAAAGCAGCTCGACATGGCCTACCTGATGGCCGACGACGTGCCCGCGGCGGTCAGCACCGATCTGACACGGCTGCGGCAGATCCTGCTGAACCTGCTGTCGAACGCCGTCAAGTTCACGCCCGAAGGCGAAGTGGTTCTGACCGTATCGCAGACACCGCGCGACGATGGCCAGATCGAGTTGCACTTCGCGGTCCGCGACACCGGCATCGGTCTGACCGAAACCGGGATGGGCAGGTTGTTCCAGTCCTTCAGCCAGGCCGACAGTTCGACCACCCGCAAATATGGCGGCACGGGCCTTGGGCTTGCGATCTCGAAACGGCTGGCGGAACTCATGGGCGGCACGATGTGGGCCGAGAGCGAGGGTGAGGGCAAGGGGTCGGTCTTCCGCTTCACGGTGCGCGCCGAACCCGCGACACTGCCCCGGGTGGACGCGCGCCGACTGACCGGACGCCAGGACGAGATCGCAGGCAAGCGGCTTCTGGTCGTCGACGACAATGCGACGAACCGGAAAATCCTGTCCCTGCAGACGTCGAAATGGGGCGCCGAGGTCGTTGCCTGCGACGGTCCGGAGGAAGCCTTGCACACGATCGCGACCGAAAGGGCCTTCGACCTCGCCATCCTCGACATGCACATGCCCGGGATGGACGGCATTGCTCTGGCCCGGCGCATCCGCGCCGATCATTCGGGACTGCCCATGATCCTGTTCAGCTCGCTCGGCCAGCGCGATGTCGAGGCCGAACACGGCCTTTTTGCGGCCTATCTCGCCAAGCCGTTGCGCCAGTCGCACCTGTTCGACACCCTCGTCACGCAATTCGCGGACCGGGCCACGACCAGCCTGCCCAGGCGAAACACCGAGACGAAGCCGAAGGCCGATCCGGGACTTGCCGCGCGCCACCCGCTGCGCATCCTTCTGGCCGAGGACAATCTCGTGAACCAGAAACTGGCGCTGCGGCTGCTCGAACAGATGGGATATCGCGCCGATCTTGCCAGCAATGGCAAGGAAGCCCTCGAAAGCGTGGCGCGGCAGACCTACGACGTCGTGCTCATGGATGTGCAGATGCCCGAGATGGACGGGCTCGAGGCGTCGCGGCGACTGAATGCGCAATACGGCGGCACGCAGCGCCCGCGCATCGTTGCGATGACGGCGAACGCGATGCAGGGTGACCGGGAAATGTGTCTGGAGGCAGGAATGGACGACTACATCGCGAAACCCATCCGGGTGGACAAGCTGATCGAGGCGCTCGAGGCCGTGCCACGCCGCGGGCGCACCGAGCGATGACCGCGGCATCCGTCGACATGGCCGTGCTGGCCGATTTGCAGGACAGCATGGGCGAAGACTTCGCCGCCGAACTGCTGGAGACCTTCCTGCAGGAAGCACCTGGCATGATTTCCGACCTGAAGGCCGCCGCTGCGGCCGGCGAAGCCGACGACCTGCGCCGCGCCGCCCATTCGATCAAGTCGAACGCCGCGCTTTTCGGGGCCGGGCCTCTTGCCGACATCGCACGGCAGATCGAAATCGACGGACTGCACGAAGGCGCGGTCACACGGCTGGAAGAGGAATACGGGCGGGTCGCCGGGATCTTCAGGGGTGTCGTCGATGGCTGATGCGCCGGGCCGGGTGCTTGTCGTGGACGACAACAAGGTCAATCGCCTGCTGTTGTCCCGCAGCGTTGAAATGCTCGGCCATTCCGTCACCCTGGCCGAGAATGGCCGGGTCGCTCTCGACTGTCTGGCGGAAGGGTCATTCGACCTCATGCTCCTCGATATCGAGATGCCCGAGATGGATGGCTTCGAGGTTCTGGCGGCAATCAAGTCCGACCCGGACATGCGCGATCTTCCGGTGATCGTGACCTCTTCCGTCGAAGGCCTCGACAACATCGTGCGCTGCATCGAACTGGGGGCCGAAGACTATCTGCCCAAGCCGGTGAACAAGGTCCTGTTGCAGGCACGTCTGACCTCATGTCTTGAAAAGAAGCGGCTGCGGGATGAACAACGTGCGCTGCTCAACCGTTTCGCGACACAGGAAGTGGCGCGAGATCTGCGCGAAACGGGCTTTGCCATCGGTGGCCGCCGGATCGAGGCTTCGGTCCTGTTCTGCGATATCCGTGACTTCACGGCATTGTCCGAGGATCAGCCGCCGGAAGACACGATCGAGCTTCTGAACGCCTATTACGCGCTGATGTTCGATGCCATCACCGGCCATGGCGGCATCGTCAACCTGATGATCGGCGATGGCCTCATGGCGCTGTTCGGTGCGCCGAAGCCACTGGAAAACCCGGCGCAAAGCGCCGTGGATGCCGCGCGCGAAATGCAGGAGATGCTGGAAGCCTTCAATGCCGATCAGCGGATGCGCGCGGCACCTCAGATCCGTCTGGGCATCGGCATCGCAACGGGAGAAGTCGTGGCCGGCTATGCCGGAACTCAGGACCGCGCGTCCTACACCTGCATCGGCATGACCGTGAACCGCGCGGCCCGGCTCGAAAGCCATACAAAGGCAATCGGATGTTCCATCCTCGTGGACGAGGACACGTATCTTGCCGTCGCCGGAACCTCTGCGGTCGAGCCGATCACGGGGGTGACGTTCAAGGGGTTTTCGGAAGCGCTCAGCATATACAGCCTTGCATGATCCTGCCTGGCACGTCGAGGGCATTCGATACTGCTTTCGTCGCAGCAAATCTTGAGGGGCAGCAAATCACTTCTCGTCCTGGAGAAGGTTGGATATCAGTTCCTTCCTCTCCGCCAATTGCCCCCGCGAAAGCGTTCTCCCGATCCTGCTGCGACCGGATTTTTGCATTGTTTTCGAGGGTTATCCGGCTGGGGTTGAGCACCGGCTTCAGCGCCACGTGGATCGGAAGCGGTCTCTCAGGGCCGATATTCTCCAGGCCTCATGACTGCGGCGATCTGGTGGATAGCCAGCAGGCCATTGCGACGCTTGGCCCATCGTTGGTGTCGAGCAGAACAGTTCGACACCAGTCTCGCTTGTCGGGATGGAACCGAGATCGAACACTCGCCAGCGCGATCGTTTGCGGCGGCCTGCCCAAAATGGCTGGGTCGCAGGATGCTCCTTCATCCGGCCCGGACCGGCAGCTGACCGGGACCCTGCACCGGGCCAGGGCCACGAACATGTGGCGACCAACATCGACAGCTGCATTCCGGTATCGCGGGACCGGCAGGGCGAGTTGATCGCGTCGATGGCGGTTGCTCCCATCGGCAATTCATCGGTCTGACATTACCCTGTGGATCGAGTTACTGGCACTCCCGGCACAGCATTCACCGGTTGCCGGAGTGTATGCTTGCCGACGGAAATCTCCGATGGCGCCCCCTCACATCTGTCTTTCCACCGTCTTGCGCGGCGCGATCCGGGTCCCGGCCTCGATCGAAGACCCGGGATAGGCGATCACGCGCTCGCCTTCGGTCACGCCCGCCACGATCTCGGCCCAGTCGCCCGACATATGGCCGATCTCCACCGTTCTTTGCGCCGCCCGGCCGTTGTCTTCCACGAACAGCGTCCATTCCCCCGCCGACCGGAAGAGAGCGCTCTGCGGCACTTGCAGAACGTCTTCCGCCTCCCATGTGACCAGCGTCACGTAGACACGGTAGCGGTCGCCGAGGCCGGCGCGCAGGTCGGGCGGGCTGAGAATGTCGAGCACCAGCGGCACGCGTTGCTCCTCGATGCCCAGGGCCGAGACGCGCGTGAAGGCCGAGGGCTCGACCTGGCGGACCACCGCGTCAAGGACCTCGTCCCCGCCCCAAAGCTCGATGCG
>SBFT01000018.1 GCA_006227805.1 Paracoccaceae bacterium | reverse complement strand
GGGCCGAGCCGGATTTCCGCTCCGCCCATAATCTGATCCATGTCGCAAGGATTGTCCCCGGAGCCTGAACAAACGGCCCGCCCCCTCCTCCGGCGGCGCGAATCGCTTTGCGGCGGAAAAAGGAAAACGGCCGCGAAGTGCGGCCGTTTCCTGTCATGTTCCGGATCGGCAGTGGATCAGGCGGGGCGCTTGCGCCGGCGCAGAGCGACCAGCCCGCCCAGCGCACCGATCATCAGGACGCCTGCGGCCGGCAGCGGCACCGGCGCGACCGATACCAGGTTCTGGCGCTTGGTCTGTTGCTGACCGGGTGTGCTTTCCCAGAAGGTCAGGTTGTATTGCTTGCCCCCGGCATAGGCCTGCGCCTGCGCCAGGAACCCGTCGGCCAGCCCCTCGATGAAGTTGCCCGCCGAGACCGAGAACAGGCCGCCGGTCGCAGTCCAGTCGTCGTCATAGACGGCATTCCACAAGGCGACCTGGAACGCGGCGGCCTGGCTGCCGTTGCCGACGTCCAGCGTCGCGAAATTCGCGTCGAACACCGCCTGCACGCGGTCACGCCCGGTCGCGCCCAGGCCAAAGCTGTTGCTGAAGGGCGTGTCGGTGATGGTGTAGGGATTGGCCTGGTTCCTGGCGCCCAGGTAGCTCTGGATATCGAGGCACCAGGCCAGGAATTCGTTGAGCGGATCCGCCGAGGACACCATCCGGAATCCGAACGCATAGACATGCCGCGCGATCGGCGTGACGGGCGCCTGTTCGATGTAGACGGTCTTCCTGTCGGTGGTGCTGGCGCCCTTGTAGGTCAGGTCGACCGTGCTGGCCGAAGCGGACGAGGCCGCGATCGCCAGAACCGCCGCGCCCATGGCCATCGCCGCCTTGGCGCGAATGCCGGATTTCGAAAACTTTTCCATGAACTCTCCCACCAATGACTCACCAGGGCGCGGACATGCCCGGCGCCACACATTCGCCACGCTTGAACACCTTTTGTGCCGCAATTCCAAGGGGAGTTCCGGAAAAACCGCATCATTGTCGCCCGTGCCGCCCCGGTCGCGTCCAGAGACGTGAATTGTCGTTCCAGCGGAAACGGAAATCACCCTTGCGCCAAGGTCGGCCCGGGATGGGTGGAGCCCCGAGTCGGTCGGGCGCCCGCCTCAGTCCGGACTTTCCTCCAGGACGATGCGCGCACCGATCTTTGCGTCCTGCTCGACCTTGTGGCGCACGCGGCGCGGACCATCGGGCGTGATCCTGCGCCCATCCGCGCCGAAGGACAGGGTGCCGTCCGGGCCGGTCCTGTCCCACCCGACAAGCGCGCCCGAGGCATCATGGCGATAATCGTCGCGCCACTCGGCCACGGGAAACAGCACCGGATCGGCATAGCGGCCCGGGGCCAGGCGGAAATCGCGGCTTGCGATCCGCGGCACGCCATCCGGCCCCGGCGCGTAGACCCGCGTCTCGTGCTGCGGCAGGTAGATCGAGATCAGGCCCGGCATGCTGTCGAACCCGCCGCTCTCGGCGAAGACACCGATATCGATGCGGTTCGACAGGATTTCGGGCCGCCCGGGCACCGCACGCGGCGATTGCCAGTCCACCGTGATCCGCGCGCGCAGACCGCGATCGTCCAGAGGCTCGATGCGCGTCCGTTCGGGATCGCCGCGCAGCAGCCGCCAGAGAAACCGCAACTCCCGACCTTGCGGATCGCGTGTCGTCTCGGCCGAGACGACCATCGTGCGGCGGGCCACGTGACTGCGCCAGAGACGCGCGATCGCGACCGGCGTGTCGAACAGGGCCTCACTCAGTCCCTCTCCGAAAAAGTCAACGCCTTCAACGCCCTGCGTCTCGGACACCACGACCATCCGCACCATCGGCGGCACCGTTTCGGGGGTCATCGCATTGGCCAGGGACACCATGCGCGACAGGTTCAGATGGTCTCCGGGAATGACCGACGGATGGGCCTGTCCCGACAGGTAGGCCTCGCGCGACAGCACCGGGATCAGGCTGCGCCGCAGGATCATCTGCACCGTCGCCGACAGGATCTGGTTCTCGATCAGGTAGGCCTTGGTCTCGGGACGCAGCGCCGCGAGGATCATCGCCAGCGCCTCGAGATGCGGCCGGTCCGTATAGGACGAGCCCTGGGACACCAGGAAGAAGGGCGTGTTCGCGGGAAAGAGATCGCCGAACTCGGGGTCGTGGTCGCGATGCTCGGGATAGACATGCATCTGTCCGGCCAGGTAATTCTGGTAGAGCAGCGTCGCCCCCAAGGGCATAGTCAGCGCCAGGCGCGCTTGCGACCGCCACAAGGGACCGACCCCGATCGCGGTCGAGGAATTGCCGATCAGCGGCGCATCGAAGATCACCGGACCCGCCAGCCCGTAATCCAGACCCGCCTCGCGCGCGGGCGCGTCGTAATAGACGTGGGTCAACTGGGGATGCGACGCGGCGGGCAGCCTCGAATGATCCCGGTCGCGGTTCTCGTAGAGATCGCCCGCGTTGCCGGCGGCCCGTCCCTCGAAGACCAGCTTCCACAGAAGCTTGTGCGCGGGACCCTCCATCTCGGGGCCCAGCACGGGCGCGCCGGTCTCGGGGATGCGCACGCGCGCCATCAGCCGACCGCCCACGGGCATGCGCACAAGGTCCGCCAACCGGATCAGGATCTTGCCCCCGTTGGCCACGGAAACCGCCCCCGCAGCCCCGGCGCGCGCCGGCGACAAGGCGGCGATCGGCGCCAACGCCAGGCCGATCAGCGACCGGAGAACGGCGCGGCGGTCGGGTTTCGGCGATCCGGACAAGTCAGCCCCCAAGAACCTGCGTTCGCTCTCCAGTGGAGGACAGGCGGGCCGATGATGCAAGACCCGATGCCGCCGCACCCTGCGAAGGTGCGGCGCATGAGGGGATTGGCGGGCCGGAAACGGCGGGCCGGTCAGCCCAGGAAGATCGTCGGCAGGATATAGGCCCGCAGCGAGATCACGATGATCAGCGCCACCAGCGGAGCGAGGTCTAGCGGGCGCGTATCCGGCAACACCCGCCGGATCGGCTGATAGATCGGCTCGAGCAGCCGGTTCAGCCCGGTCCAGATCGAATCGACGATCGGCTGCCGGACATTCAGCACGTTGAAGTTGATCAGCCACGACATGATGATGTGCACGATCATCACGAAATAGACGACGCCCAGGATCAAATCCAGCGGTCCGTAGATGGCCATCATGATGGGCGTCCTTTCCAGATGCGATGCGACAGACCTAAGTCGCGCCCGGCCAAAGGGCAAGCGGGCAGGAACAACTTGCCCATGTCACGTTTCCCGTGTCTCATCCGGAAATACGGGGTGGGAGGGGCGACGCGATGACAAATCTGGCGCAGGCCGAACCGATCGGCGGTATCTCGGTCAACAAGCGTATCTGGGGCTGGTATTTCTTCGACTGGGCCAGCCAGCCCTACAACACCCTGATGCTGACCTTCATCTTCGGCCCATACTTCGCGCAGGTCGCGGCGGGCCACCTGATGGCGGGCGGCATGAGCCAGCCCGAGGCCGCCGCCCAGGCCCAGGCCTGGTGGGGCTATGGCCTGACGGTGACCGGGATCCTGATCGCGGTGCTGGCCCCTGTCCTTGGATCCATCGCCGACGGCACCGGCCGCCGGATGCCCTGGATCTGGCTGTTCTCGGTCATGTATTTCGTGGGCGCATTCGGCACCTGGTGGTCCGCGCCCGAGGCCTTCTCGCCCGTCCTTGCGCTGGCCTTCTTCGGGATCGGCCTGATCGGGATGGAATTCGCGACGATCTTCACCAATTCCTACCTGCCCTCGATGGGCCCGAAGGACGAACTGGGGCGCATCTCGGGATCGGGCTGGGCCTTCGGTTATGTGGGTGGCGTCGTGGCGCTGGCAATCATGCTGGCGCTGTTCCAGGCCGGGGCGAACGGCAAGACGATGGTGGGGCTGACGCCGCTGTTCGGTCTCGACCCCGCGACCAAGGCCGACACCCGCATCGTGGGCCCGCTGACCGCGATCTGGTTCGCGGTCTTCATGATCCCCTTCTTCCTGTGGGTCAGGGACACGCCCAACGAGGCGCGCCTGACCTACCGTTTCGGCCGGGGCATCTCGGAACTGATCACGACGCTGAGGACCCTGCCCGGCAATCCCAGCCTGCTGGCCTATCTGGGCTCGTCCATGTTCTACCGCGACGCACTGAACGGCATGTATACCTTCGGCGGCATCTACGCCGCGGGCGTCCTCGGCTGGTCGATCATCGAGATCGGCATCTTCGGCATCGCCGCCGCGATCAGCGGAGCGATCTTCTGCTGGATCGGCGGCTATATCGACCGCGCCATCGGCCCGAAACCGGTGATCGCGGTCTGCTGCCTCGTGCTGATGCTGACCGCGATCCTGATCATCTCGCTCACGCCCACGTCGGTCTTCGGAATGCCCGTGGCCGAGGGAAGCGCCCTGCCGGACCAGTTGTTCTACCTGGCGGGCCTTCTGATCGGCGCGGCGGGCGGCGCGCTGCAAAGCTCGAGCCGGAACATGCTGACCCGCCAGGGCAACCCCGAGCGGATGACCGAAGCCTTCGGCCTCTACGCGCTGTCGGGCAAGGCGACGTCCTTCCTGGCGCCCGCGCTGATCGCGCTGACCTCGGACATCACCGGGGACCAGCGCCTGGGCGTGACGCCGCTGGTCGGCCTTTTCGCGATCGGGCTGGTTCTGCTAGTCTGGGTCAAACCGGATGGAGAGAGCCGCACCTGATGTCGCTGACCCGCCTTGCCGCCTGCGCCGCCATGATCCTGACCCTGGCCCTGCCCGCCGGGGCCGAGCCACCCGCCAAGCAGAAGTTCGGCGCCCAGCGGCAGGCCTCGGCCCAGGCGCCCGAACCCTTCGGCAGCTACGCGAGGGGGTGCCTGGCCGGCGGCGTCGAACTGCCCGAGACCGGCCCCACCTGGCAGGCGATGCGCCTGTCGCGCAACCGCAACTGGGGCCACCCCGAGGCCATCGCCTTCATCAAGGACCTCTCTGCCTTCGCCGCCACCCAGCCCGGCTGGCGCGGGCTCTATATCGGCGACATCAGCCAGCCGCGCGGCGGCCCGATGCTGTCGGGTCATTCCAGCCACCAGATCGGGCTCGACGTCGATATCTGGATGCTGCCCGCCACCAACCTGAACCTGTCGCGCCAGCAACGCGAGAACATCTCGTCGATCTCGCTGCGGCGCGCGAACGGGGCCTATGTGAACGACAGCTGGAGCCGCCAGCATCACCAGATCATCAAGGCCGCCGCCAGCGACAGCCGTGTCTCGCGCATCTTCGTCTTTCCGGGCGCCAAGGCGCAGATGTGCCGCGACGAGAAAGGCAACCGCGCCTACCTGCGCAAGATCCGTCCCTGGTGGGGGCATCACTATCACTTCCATGTCCGTCTGGAATGCCCGCGCGGGATGGCGGGCTGCGTCGACCAGGAGGCGCCGCCCAAGGGCGATGGTTGCGACGAGGCGCAGGAGTGGGTGAACAACATCCTGAACCCGCCGCCGCCCGACCCGAACGCCCCCGCCCCGAAGAAGCGGCGCGAGCTGGTCCTGGCCGACCTGCCCCAGCAATGCCGCGCGGTGCTGGCGTCGAACTGACTTGCGCAAGGGCCCGCAAGGGGCTAGAGGCTGCGCGCCCAGATCAACGGGCCAAGTCTCCGCAACCTTGTAAAAACGGACCATGCAAATGACACGTGCCCATCTTCCCGGCATCCTTGCCATGGCTGCCATCGTGGTGGCCTCGAACATCCTCGTCCAGTTCCTCTTCGGCAACTGGCTGACCTGGGGGGCCTTCACCTACCCCCTCGCCTTCCTCGTCAC
>SBFT01000163.1 GCA_006227805.1 Paracoccaceae bacterium | reverse complement strand
CATCAGGCTCATCATGTGTTCGAGGTAGCGCGGATCGCGCCAGTAGAGCCGGAAGATCTGGGCATAGACCGCGCGGTGTTCGGGGCGCGCGACGAAGCAGGCATGCAAGGTCCAGTAGAAATCGGCCTTTTCCGAGAAGCCCGCCGCTTCGACCGCGCGGATCGCGTCGATCACCCGTCCCGGTCCGATCGGCAGGCCCGCCTTGCGCAGCGCCCGCGCGAAATGGGTGATGTTGCGGACGAGTTTGGGGTTGTCCGGAATATCGAGGGGGAGACGTTCAGCCATGCCCGACAGCGGGGGGCTGTCTGCCCCCCGCACCCCCCGAGGATATTTTCGGCAAGGGGAAGGACGGACGCATCAGACCGGCGCCAGGCTTTTCCTGGCCTCGTCCAGGAGGCGCCTGGCTTCCGAGCCCTGCAACCTGGCGATGTCGTCCTGATACTTGAGGATCGCGCCCATCGTGTCGGCGATGACTTCGGGCGAGAGGTTGATCACGTCGAGCGCCAGCAGGCATTTCGCCCAGTCGATGGTTTCCGCCACGCCCGGCTTCTTGAACAGGTCCTCGGTCCTGAGTTTCTGGACGAAGGCCACGATCTCGCGGCTGAGGGCCTCGCTGGCTTCGGGGGCGCGGGCCTGCAGGATCGCGATCTCGCGGTCGAAATCGGGGTAGTCGACCCAGTGATAGAGGCAGCGGCGCTTGAGCGCATCATGCACCTCGCGCGTGCGGTTCGAGGTCAGGATCACGATGGGCGGCTCGGGGGCCTTGATGGTCCCGAGTTCGGGGATCGTGACCTGGAAGTCCGAGAGCGCCTCGAGCAGGAAGGCCTCGAAGGGTTCGTCGGTGCGGTCAAGCTCGTCGATCAAGAGGACCGGCGCGCCGTTCGCATCGGGGCGCATCGCCTGCAGGAGCGGGCGTTCGGTCAGGTAATCGGCGCTGAAGAGCTGGGCCTGCAGCGCCTCGCGGTCGGCATGGCCCGCGGCCTCGGCGGTGCGGATCGCGATCATCTGGGCGGGAAAGTTCCATTCGTAGACGGCGCTGGCGGCGTCGAGGCCTTCGTAGCATTGCAGGCGGATCAGCCGCCGCCCCAGGGCCGCCGCGATGGCCTTGGCGATCTCGGTCTTGCCGACGCCGGCCTCGCCTTCGAGGAACAGCGGGCGGCCGAGTTTCAGCGCCAGGAAGACCACGGTCGCCAGGTCGCGCCCGCAGACATAGTTCTGTCCGGCCAGCGCCCGGGCGACGGCGTCGATGGACTGGGGTATCTGCATGGAACCTCCCTGGGACAGCGGAATACAGAAGGGCATGGGGGTCGCACGGCGTCAAGAAGGACCGGGTGGCCGGGTCGGGTGGCCGGGTCCTTGGCCGGGTCGGGCGCGCGCCCGAAGGCGGCCCGCGCAATTGACGCGGCGAATCGGACATGTCATCACTTGTTCAAGAAAACAAGGCCATCCGGGCGAGGATGGCGCGGCACAGGCGGCGACGAACAGGCAACCGGATGAGGCATGGCCCAGTCACGGCGAAAGGTGCGCGATGCGGATAACCGCCGTCACCTGCGTGAAGAACGAAGGGCCCTTCCTGCTGGAATGGATCGCCTTTCATCGCCTGATCGGCGTCACAGACTTCCTGTTCTATTCCAACGACTGCACGGATGCCACGGACCGGCTGCTGGATGCGCTGGCGCGCGCGGGCATCGTCCGGCACCTGCCCAACCCCGCCCGGGGGCGCAACTACCAGATGGAGGCGCTGAAACATGCCGCGCGCCAGGAGATTGTCAGCGCCGCCGACTGGGTCTGGGTGGCGGATGTGGACGAATTCCTGAACATCCACGCGGGCGATCACACCATCCCGGCGCTGATCGCGGCCTGCGGCAATCCGCAGGCGATCTCGGTCCATTTCCAGTTCTTCGCCAATGACGGGGTCGAGACCTTCGAGGACCGCCCCGTGATCGAACAATTCACCCGCAGCCACAATCCCGACCTTTGGTGCGGCGAGACCGCGATCGAGGTCAAGTCCCTGGTGCGGCGGGATTTTCCGCTGCACTACTACGGCGCCCACCGGCCCTTCTTCCGACAGGGCCTGCCGCCGCGCAGACGCCCCGCCTGGACCGACGGATCGGGGCGGGCGGTGCCGCACCGCTTTCTCGTCGCCGCCAATCCGCGTCGCATCCGCCGCTTTCCGGCGAAGGGCGCGCGGGATTTCGCGACGCTGAACCATTACGCCCTGCGCTCGCTGGAGAGCTACCTGGTCAAGAACGACCGGGGCGACGTGAACCGCGAGAACCGCGCCTTCGACGACACCTACTGGCGCGAGCGCAACGATCCCGCCTGGCAGGACCTATCGATCCGGCGCTACCTGCCGGCCCTGTCGGAGGGGATCGCGGCGCTGAAGGCGCTGCCGGGGGTGGGCGCGCTCCATGACGAGGCGGTGCGCCTGCACCGCGCCCGGGCCGAGGCGCTGCTCGGCCAGCCCGACTACCGGCGGATGCGTGAGCAGTTGCGCGCGGCCGATCCCCTGCCGCCGCAGGAGGCCGCGCTGATCGCGGAACTGGGGCTGGTGACGTGAGCCTGCGCGTGATCAACCTGGGCCTGCCGAAATCGGGCACCACGACGCTGGCGCGCGCGCTGCGGCGGGCGGGCCTGTCGACCATCGACCACAAGATCAGACCCGAACAGACCGAAAACCCTGATCTGTCAGGTGCTTATGTGGGAGAGCTGATATATCTGGGCTATTTCGAACAGGGCGACCCGCTGGCGCATCTGAGCGACTTCAGCGCGATTTCCGAGATGAGCGTCATGCGCGAGGGGCGCTCGCTCTGGCCGCAGACGGATTTCGGCGTGATCGACGCGCTGCGCCGGCTTCACCCCGAGACGCGCTTCATCGCGACCCGGCGCGACGCCTTCCTGATGTCGCAGTCGATGCTGGCCTGGTCGAACCTGGGCGACCGCCTGCCCCAGGCCGACATACCGGGCCTGCCCACGGGGTTCGGCGACACGACGAAGGCGCGCATCCAGTGGATCGAGGCGCATCACGCCCATCTGCGGGCGATCTTCGCGGGCGATCCGCGTTTCCTCGAACTGGACATCGCGGCCCCCGATGCCCGCGACCGGCTGGCGGCGCATCTGGGCCTGCGCCTGCCCTGGTGGGGCCGCAGCAACACCAATCCGCTCACCACCGGACGGGCCCGGGCCTGATGCGGATCGTGCTGCATATCGGCCCGGACGAGACCGGCGCGCCGCGCCTGCAAGGGGCGCTCGCCGCCAGGCGCGAGGCCCTCGAGCGCATGGGCGTCCTCTATTCCCGGGCGGCGGGCGGCGCCAATCACACGCGGCTCTTCATGGCGGTGACGGACCCCGACCATGTCGATCCCCTGCGCTACAATCGCGGCGTGATCTCGCCCGACCAGCAGGAGGGATTGCGCCGCGTTCTGGCGCAGGAGCTGGCGGCGGAAGTGGCGCGCGCGCAGCCGCAGGTCCTGATCCTGTCGGCCAGCCAGATCGCCGGATCGCTGCACCGCGCGACCGAGTTCCGGCGCCTGCGCGATCTGTTGCGCCCGCTGTCGGAGGACATCACCGTGCTCGCCTATGTGGACGAGCCCGCGCGGCTGGCCGCACGCGCCTATGCCGCCCAGGTGATGGAGGGCCGCGCCACCGGTCTCGATGTCGAACTGGGCCTTGTGGAGGCGCCGGACTGGTGGGAGGCCTGCCTTGATCGCGCGCCCGGGACCGACCCGCAGGCAGGTCTGTTCACGGAAACCCAGGCTCCGCTTTTCTGGCTGGACTTCCAGCAGCTTGTGCGCCGGTATGAAGGTGCTTTCGGGGACGGGTCCGTGCGCCTGCGCGCCTTCGATCCGGCGCGCTTCGCCGGCGCGGAGCTGGCCGAGGAACTGGCCCTGGCCTTCGGGATCGGGCCGATCCCCGGCGGGATCGAACCCGAGGCGCCGCCCGCCCAGCCTTCGGCCGCCCATGTGGCGCGGGCGCGCGCGATGAACGCGGTCCTGCTGCAGGTGCTGCGCCCGCGCAAGCGCATCCTGCCGCGCGCGCTGTGGCGGACCTTCCTCTCGGAGCTTTCGGTCGACGGGCCGCACATCGACCCCGCAGGTCTTGGTGCGCTCGGCCGCCGCTTCCACGCGGCGAACCTCGCGCTGGCGCGCGACCATGGCCTCGACCCCGCGATCTTCGAGCCCCCACCAGAGGCCGAACCCTGGACCGAGGCCGATCCCCGCTTCGGCTTTCGTGCCACGCAATACCTCCTGGGCTTCATGTGGCGCATCGACAAGGCCATGCGCGCGGCCGGGAAGGCCCGGCCGGACGACGCCCAGGCCAGCGACGCGCCCAAGGCCCGCAGCCGCCCCCGCGCAGAACCGGCGCTGAGCGAGACCGCCCGCGCCATCCTGCCGCCGCTGGCGGTCGAGAAGTTCCGCAGCCTCGTCGCCTCGCCCTTCGCGCCGCATGACCGGCTGGGCGCGGTCGGCGAAGACCGGCCGGCCCCCGCCTATGTGCCTGCCCCGCCGCGCGACCTGGCCCCCGGCTCGACCGGCAATGTCATCGTCGCCTGCATGAAGAACGAAGCGCCCTACATCCTGGAATGGATCGCGCATCACCGGGCCATCGGGATCGACACGTTCCTGATCTACACCAACGACTGCACCGACGGCACCGACGCGATCCTCGCGCGGCTCGCGGCAATGGGGATCGTGCATCACCGCAACAACGACGACTGGAAGGGAAAGTCCCCCCAGCAGCACGCCCTGAACCGCGCGATGAAGGAGGACGTCGTCACCCGAGCCGACTGGATCATCCATATCGACGTGGACGAATTCATCAACGTGCGCTGCGGCAACGGCACGCTCGCGGATTTCCTCGACCTTGTGCCCGACGCCACCAATGTCGCGATGACCTGGCGGCTGTTCGGACATAACGGCGTGACGCGCCTGGCCGACGACCTGGTGATCGGCCAGTTCGACATGTGCGCCCCGAAATACTGTCCCAAGCCGCACACCGCCTGGGGCTTCAAGACCATGGTGCGCAACATCGGGGCCTACGCCAAGCTGGGCTGCCACCGCCCCAACAAGCTGGACAAGGCGCACCTGCCCCGGGTCAAGTGGGTCAACGGCTCGGGCCGGGACATGACGCGCGAGGCGGCGCAGAAGGGCTGGCGCAACTCGAAATCCTCGATCGGCTATGACCTTCTGCAACTGAACCACTACGCGCTGCGCTCGGCCGAAAGCTTCCTCGTCAAGCGCCAGCGGGGGCGCGCGCTGCATGTCGACCGCTCGATCGGGCTGAACTACTGGATCCGGATGGACTGGAGCTATGTCCGCGACATCACGATCCAGCGCAACATCCCCCGCCTGCGCGCCGAGATGGAGCGTCTGAAGGCGGACCCGACGCTGGCACGCCTGCATGACGAGGGCTTCGCCTGGCACCGCGCCAAGGCAGCCGAACTGCACGCCATCCCCGAATTCCGCGACCTCTACGCCGAGGCCCTGCGCATCCGGCTGACCGATGCCGAACGCGTGGCCTATGCCCTGGCGCTCGACCTTGAAACCTGAAGAAAGCCACACAAAGCATTGACCAAGCTTGTCATTCTCACTGTCCGGAACGAAGCGGCCTTCCTGCTGGAATGGCTGGCGCATCATCTGGCCAGCGGCTTCGACCACGTGCTGGCCTTCTCGAACGACTGCCAGGACGGGACCGACGCGATGCTGGACCGGCTGGCGCAGCTGGGCCATGTCACCCATGTCCGCAACGACGGGCCGCATGACCGGCGCGGCATCCAGTTCACCGCGCTGAACCGGGCGCAGGACCTCCAGGTGGTGCGCGGCGCCGAATGGCTGTTGCCCATCGACATCGACGAATTCGTCAACATCCACGTGGGCGACCGGACGGTCTCGGCGCTGCTGGCGGCCCTGCCCGAAGCGACCGCCATCACGCTGACCTGGCGGCTCTTCGGCAATGCCGGACAGGTGCGCTACACCGACCGCCCGGTGACCGAGGTCTTCACCCGCGCCGCCCCCGTCGACATGCCCTGGCCCTGGCGCGCGGCGATGTTCAAGACGCTCTACCGCAACGACGGCACCTACCGGAAACTGGGCGTGCACCGTCCGCGCAACCCCGACCCCGCCCGGCTGGCCGCGGCGCGCTGGTTCGACGGCGAAGGGCGCGCGCTCGACGACCAGTTCAAGACGCGGCGGATCTTTTCCAGTTACGGCCGCTCGAACGTGCGGCTGGTGCAGCTGAACCATTACGCGCTGGGGGCGATGGAAAGCTATGTCCTGAAGGCCGATCGCGGCCGCGCGGTGCATTCCGATCACCTCCTCGGGCTCGACTACTGGGTCGAACGCAACTTCAACACCGAGGCCGACACCTCGATCGGGCTGATGGCGCCCCGGCGCGACGCGATCCTCGACGCCTTGCGCGGCGACGCGGTTCTGGGCCCCCTGCACGAGGCCGCCGTCGCCTGGCGTCGCGCCCGCTTCGACGCGCTGATGCTGCAGGAACCCTACCGCGCGCTCTTCGCCCGCCTGCTGATGACGCCGCCGTCGCAACCTCTGGGTCAGCCCACCGCGCGGGTGCTGATGCATTACGCGAATCTGGGTCGCATGGCCGGAAACAAAGACGCGCACTGAGCGCCATTGTCCCCGAAACCGGCATGGCCGGACCCAATTTCCGCCCCAATTCGCGCATAGGCTTGTCGCAAAGCCACCTGTCCTCCAGATGATCGGGTGTGATGAAGGACTTTCGCGGATGCAGGACGCACCCAACAGCCTGGACAGGTCCCTTGCGGGGCTGAAGACGGCCGAGTGGAAGGCCGGGCTCGAGGCCATCGCCGAGGATCACGGCATGTTCCAGCCGCTCGACGGCGGGCATTTCGCCACCTTCGTCGACAAGGGCGACACGCTTCTGGTGACCTTCGAGACCGCCGGCGCGATCCGCGGCCTGTCCGAAAAGGCCCTGCCCTACGGCTTCCAGTTCGTCCGCGATGTGGGCTGGTCGCATCTCTGCGTCATCTCGCAGGGCGACACCTGGTTCCGCGAGCCTTCGGTCTATGCCCTCTTCGACCGGCTGACCGACGAAGCCTTCTTCGACGATTTCGACCGCGTCCTGTTCTACGGCGCGGGGCCCTGCGGCTATGCGGCGGCGGCCTTCTCGGTCGCGGCCCCGGGCGCGCGGGTGCTGGCGATCCAGCCCCAGGCGACGCTCGACCCCGCCATGACCGAATGGGAAGACCGCTTCCCCGAGTTGCGCCGCACCTCGTTCACCGACCGCTACGGGTATGCCCCCGACATGCTGGACGCGGCCGACCGCGCCTTCATCCTCTACGATCCGCAGGTGCCGCTGGACGCGATGCATGCGACGCTCTTCCAGCGCGCCAACGTCACGCGCCTGCGCGCGCGCAACCTGGGCGGGGCGCTTCAGACCAGCCTGATCGATATGGGCCTTCTGTCCCGGCTGATCCTCTACCTGGCCGAAGACCGGCTGGATGCGCGGCGCTTCCACAGCCTCTGGCGTGAACGGCGCGACTATCGCCCCTACCTCCAGAACCTGCTTCTGCGCCTGCATCACGGCAACCGCCCCTGGCTCGAGGCGCTGCTCTGCCGCAACGTGACGCGGCGCATGTCGGCGCCGAAGTTCCAGCGCTTCCTCGACCAGCTGGAAAAGCGCGCGGCGAGCGGCGATCTGGACCTGCCCGACGAAACCGACTGAGGCGCGCATCCCCCCGCGCCATTCCCTCTGGCCCGCATGGCGCAGTTCGTGCTAGCGGAAGGCGCATGAGCGATACCCTGACCCTGCGCCGCCCCGACGACTGGCACCTTCATCTGCGCGACGGCGCGATGCTGCGCGCCGTCCTGCCCGAAACCGCCCGTCATTTCGCGCGCGCGATCGTGATGCCGAACCTGGTGCCGCCGGTCGTCACCGGCGCACAGGCCGCCGCCTATCGCGACCGGATCCTGGCCGCGCTGCCGGGGGACATGTCCTTCGAGCCCTTGATGACGCTCTACCTGACCGAGGACACCGATCCCGACGACGTCGCCGCCGCCCATGCCAGCGGCCTCGTCAAGGCGGTCAAGCTCTACCCGGCGGGGGCCACCACCAACTCGGCCTCGGGCGTGCGCGACTTCGACCGCGTGCGCGGCGTGCTCGAGCGCATGGCCGAGATCGGCCTGCCCCTCTGCGTCCATGGCGAAGTGACCGACAGCGACATCGACATCTTCGACCGCGAGGCCGTCTTCATCGACCGCGTCCTCGATCCGATCCGCCGCACGACACCCGGCCTGCGCGTGGTGATGGAGCATATCACCACCCGGGACGGCGCGGATTACGCGCGCGCGGGCGGCCCGGATCTCGGCGCCACGATCACCACCCATCACCTGATCATCAACCGCAACCACATCCTGGTGGGCGGCATCCGGCCGCATTACTACTGCCTGCCCGTCGCCAAGCGCGAGGAACACCGCCTGGCGCTGCGCGCGGCCGCCACCGGGGGCGAGGCCTGCTTCTTCCTCGGCACCGACAGCGCGCCGCATGTGGACCATCTCAAGGAACATGCCTGCGGCTGCGCGGGCTGCTTCACCGCCACCAACACGATGTCGATCCTGGCCGAGGTCTTCGAACAGGAAGGCGCTCTGGACCGGCTGGAAGGCTTCACCTCGCTGCACGGGCCGGCCTTCTACCGCCTGCCGCCCAACGAGGACCGCATCACCCTGACCCGGGGCGCGCCCGTCAGCTATCCCGCCAAGATCGACAGCGGCGACGGCACGGTCACGGTCTTCGACCCGATGATGCCGCTGCACTGGCGCGTCGCCTGACCCTGCCCACGCCGATACTCCGCACGAACCAGCCGCCGCCAGGAAGGACCGCCCGATGATCCCCGCCAGCTTCCCCCCCAAGGACGAAATCGCCCGCCTCAGCGCGCGGATGCTGCTGGAAGTGGGCGCGGTCCACCTCAATTCCGACCAGCCCTTCACGCTGGCCAGCGGTCTGCCCAGCCCGACCTACATCGACTGCCGCAAGCTGATCTCCTATCCGCGCATCCGCTCGGTCCTGATGGACTTCCTGACCGTGACCGTCATGCGCGAGGCGGGGCTCGAGGCCTTCGACACCATCGCCGGGGGCGAGACCGCGGGCATTCCCTTCGCGGCCCTCGTGGCCGAACGCATGGCGCTGCCCATGACCTATGTCCGCAAGAAACCCAAGGGCTATGGGCGCAACGCGCGCATCGAAGGCGTGATGACGGACGGCGACCGGGTGCTGCTGATCGAGGACCTGACCACCGACGGCGGCTCGAAACTGTCCTTCGTCGACGCCATCCGCGACACCGGCGCCACCTGCGCGCACACGGCCGTGATCTTCTCCTACGGCATCTTCCCCGAGACCGAAAAGACGCTCGCCGACCACGGCGTGCGCCTGCACAGTCTGTGCACCTGGTGGGACGTGCTGGCGGCGGCGCGGGAATCAGGGGCCTTCACGCCCGCCACCCTGGCCGAGGTCGAAGCCTTCCTGAAGGCCCCACGCGCCTGGCAGGACGCCCGCAGGACGACCTGAGACCGCACGCCCCTTCGGCGAAATCCCGCCGCAGGCCGCCACCGCGACACCGCATCGCGTGGCGCGCGCGCCTCGGACCACCGAATGTTGTGGCCAGAACGCGGTTCATGACCTATCCACAGAAACATACAATTTGCCATCCGGCGCGTCTCCGCGCTAGGACCCTTAGCCGGGACCAGGGGTGAGAACATGACGGAAATCGCCAAGCTCGATGCGCGCAAACACGCGCCGGAGACCGACACTTTGCCGCATTCGATCGAGGCGGAACAACAGCTTCTCGGCGCGATCCTGACCAACAACGACGTCTTCGACCGCGTCGCCGCGATCATCGGACCCGAGCATTTCTACGATCCCGTCCATTCCCGGATCTACGAGATCGCCGCCGCGCGGATCGCCAAGAACGCGCTGGCCTCGCCGGTCACGCTCAAGGCCTTCATGGAGGATGACGAAGGCCTGAAGGAACTGGGCGGCCCGGCCTATCTCGCCCGCCTTGCGGGTGCGGCGATCAGCGCCTTCGCTGTCCGCGACTACGCCCAGATGATCTATGATTGCGCGATCCGGCGCGAACTGATCGGGCTGGGGCGCGAGATTTCCGACCGCGCCACAAGGGGCGATCATCAAAGCGAACCGCGCGACCAGATCGTCGAGGCCGAACAGAAACTCTACAAGCTCTCCGAACAGGGCCGCACCGAAAGCGGATTTCAAAGCTTTCTCAAGGCGGTGACGGACGCGGTCAATGTCGCCAACGCCGCCTACATGCGCGAAGGCGGCCTTGCCGGCGTCTCGACCGGGCTGATCGATCTCGACAAGAAGCTGGGCGGGCTGCACCGGTCGGACCTGCTGATCCTGGCGGGCCGGCCCTCGATGGGCAAGACCTCGCTCGCGACCAACATCGCCTTCAACATCGCCAAGGCCTATCGCCACGGCCGCCTTCCCGATGGCAGCGAAGGCGCGGTGGATGGCGGCGTCGTGGGGTTCTTCAGCCTCGAGATGAGCGCCGAGCAGCTGGCCGCGCGAATCCTCTCGGAAGCCGCCGAAGTGCCCTCGGAACAGATCCGGCGCGGCGACATGACCGAGGCCGAGTTCCGCCGCTTCGTCGACGCCGCCAGGCAGCTGGAAGCGTGCCCGCTCTTCATCGACGACACGCCCGCGCTGCCCATCAGCCAGCTGGCCGCCCGCGCGCGGCGGCTCAAGCGCACCCATGGCCTCGACTGCCTGATCGTCGACTACCTCCAGCTTGTGCGTCCCGCCACCGCCAAGGACAGCCGCGTGAACGAGGTCTCCGAGATCACGCAGGGTCTCAAGGCCATCGCCAAGGAGCTCGACATCCCCGTCGTGGCCCTCTCGCAGCTGTCGCGCCAGGTCGAAAGCCGCGAGGACAAGCGCCCGCAACTCTCGGACCTGCGCGAATCCGGCTCGATCGAACAGGATGCCGACGTCGTGATGTTCGTCTTCCGCGAGGAGTATTACGCCGAGCGCGAAAAGCCCTCGGACGACCAGCTCGACAAGATGGCCGACTGGCAGGCCCGCATGGAACGCCTGCATGGCCGCGCCGAGGTCATCATCGGCAAGCAGCGCCACGGGCCCATCGGCACGGTCGAACTCAGCTTCGAGGGCCGCTTCACCCGCTTCGGCAACCTGGTCAAGCCCTGGCAACAAGGCGACGACCGCGACTTCTGACGGGTCCGGAAGATGCGTATTTGAAACCAGAAAGAGGCGGTATCGTCCGTCCTGCCTCTTTCTGGTCCGAAATACGCCGGGGGTGAATGTGCCTGCCCCGCAGGCACAGAGGGGGCAGAGCCCCCTGACATGCCCGGATTGTGACTGGACAGGGGCCCGATCCTCTGGCGCAATCGCGCCCATGCGCTGGCTGATCCCGCTTCTCCTCTGGCCGCTCTCCCTCGCCGCCGACCCCGCCGAGGTCGATGTCGAACTGTTCCTGGCGGTCGATGTCTCGCGGTCGATGACGCCGGCCGAGCTGGAGATCCAGCGGCGCGGCTATGCCGAGGCGCTCGCCAGCCGGGACGTGATGGGCGCGATCCGTGGCGGCCTGATCGGGCGCATCGCGGTGACCTACGTGGAATGGGCGGGCGAGAACGCGCAGCGCGTCGTCGTGCCCTGGACCCTGATCGAGACGCCGGACCAGGCGCAGGACGTGGCGGGCCGGATCACCGCGCAATTCACCCAAGGCATGCGGCGGACCTCGATTTCCGGTGTTCTCGCCTATGCTGCGCACTCGATCGAGACGAACGAATTCAATGGGTTGCGCCGCGTCATTGATGTCTCGGGCGATGGGCCGAACAACCAGGGGCAGCCGGTGATCGAAGCGCGCGACCGGGTGCTGGCGCTGGGCATCACCATCAACGGCCTGCCGCTGATGACCGAGGACGGCATCAGCCGGATGTTCGGCATCGAGGATCTGGACGCCTATTACAGGGCCTGCGTGATCGGCGGACCCGGCGCCTTCCTGATCCCGGTCCATGACTGGGCGCAATTCGCCGAGGCCGTCCGCCGCAAGCTGGTGCTGGAAATCGCGGGCCAGCCGCCGCGCCTTTGGCAGGTGCAGATGCGCGCGCCCGCCGCCTATGATTGCCTGATCGGCGAAAAGCTGTGGGAACGCAACCGCCGCTACTTCGACATGCCCTGAGACGCTCGCTGCGGCGGACCAGGGTCCCGTCCGGGACGGCCGCTCCTCTTGACGCCGGTGCTCGCTCTGTCATGTAGGTCGGCATGGGCACCGCGACGCTGACGATCGACCATTCGGCCATCGCCGCCAACTGGCGCGCGCTCGCCGGCCTTTCGGCGGGCGAGACGGGTGCCGTCGTCAAGGCCGACGGCTATGGCCTGGGCGCGGCCAAGGTGGCGCAGACGCTGGCCCTGGCCGGCGCGCGGACCTTCTTCGTGGCCGTGGCCGAGGAAGGCGCCGCGGTCCGCGCGGCGCTGGGGCCGGGTCCCGAAATCTGCGTCTTCTCGGGCCATATGGAGGGCGACGCCGACAGGATCCGGGGCCATGACCTGACGCCGATGCTGAATTCCGTCGACCAGATGCTGCGCCATGTCGAGGCGCTGCCGGGCCATCCCTTCGGCATCCAGCTCGACACCGGCATGAACCGGCTGGGGATGGAGCCGGCCGAATGGGCCGCGCTGCGCGACGTGGACCTGGGCCGCGCGCCGTCTCTGGTGATGTCGCACCTGGCCTGCGCCGACGAACCGGGCCACCCGATGAACGCCCGGCAATTGCACGCCTTCCACGAGATGACGCAAGGCCTCTCCCTGCGCCGGTCGCTGGCGGCGACGGGGGGCATGTTGCTCGGGCGCGACTACCACTTCGATCTCTGCCGCCCCGGCATCGGCCTCTATGGCGCCCATCCCTTCGTCGACGGCACCCCGGTCGTATCGCTCGACATCCCCGTGATCCAGCTGCGCGATGTCGCCCCGGGCGAAAGCGTGGGCTACGCCAATGCCTGGGTGGCCGAGCGCCCCACCCTCGTCGCCACGATCTCGGCCGGCTATGCCGACGGGCTGATCCGCGCGATGGGCCCGCGGGCGCGGCTTTTCGCGCAGGACACGCCCTGCCCGGTGATCGGCCGCGTCTCGATGGACCTGATCACGGTCGATGTCACCGACCTCGACGAGGTGCCCTCCAGCCTCCGCCTCCTGGGCGAGGTGCAGGGCGTCGACGACCTGGCCCTGGCCGCGGGCACCATCGGCTACGAGATCCTGACCGCGTTGGGGCCGCGCTATCGCAGGGTGCACCTGGGATGAGCGCGCTGCTCTCTCCGCTGGGGACGCTGGGGCGCGCGACGCTGGGGTTCCTGGCCGCGGTGGGGCGCGTGGCGCTCTATGGTTTCGCGACCCTCTCGCACATCTTCCGCCCGCCCTTCTACCCGCGCGAATTCCTCCATGCGCTGTTGCAGATCGGCTGGCTGTCGCTGCCCGTCGTGGGCCTGACCGCGATCTTCACCGGCGGCGCGCTGGCCCTGCAGATCTATGCCGGGGGCGCGCGCTTCAACGCCGAGGCCGTGGTGCCCCAGATCGTCGCCATCGGCATGGTGCGCGAACTGGGCCCGGTGCTGGTGGGCCTGATGATCGCGGCGCGCGTCACCTCCTCGATCGCGGCCGAGGTCGCCACGATGAAGGTCACCGAACAGATCGACGCGCTGGTGACGCTGTCGACGCATCCGATGAAATACCTCGCCGTGCCGCGCGTGCTGGCGGCGCTGATCACGGTGCCGATCCTGGTGGGGGTGGGCGACGTCATCGGCATCTTCGGCGGCTACGTGGTGGCGACGCAGAACCTGGGCTTCAACCCGGCGGCCTACCTGAAGAACACGGTCGATTTCCTTGAACCGCTCGACATCGTCTCGTCGCTGGTCAAGGGCTGCGTCTTCGGCGGCATCGCGGCGCTGATGGGCTGCTATTACGGCATGAACTCGGGCCGGGGCGCGCAAGGTGTCGGCCGCGCCACCAAGGGCTCGGTCGAGGCGGCGGCGGTCCTGATCCTGGCCGCGAACTTCCTGCTGACGGGGGTGTTCTTCTCGGTATGATCCGGCTCGAGGATGTCCACAAGGCCTTCGGGCCCAAGACGGTGCTCCGCGGCATGACGCTGCATGTGCCCAAGGGCACGTCGATGGTGATCATCGGCGGGTCCGGAACGGGCAAGTCGGTCGCGCTGAAATGCATCCTCGGCCTGATCGCCCCGGACAGCGGGCGCATCCTGGTCGACGGCAAGGACGCCACGACGGGCGACCGCGACGCGTTCCTGGCGCGGTTCGGGATGCTGTTCCAGGGCGGCGCGCTCTTCGATTCGCTGCCCGTCTGGCAGAACGTCGCCTTCCGGCTGCTGCGGGGCGCCCTGAAGCGGCCGCCGGCCCAGGCGCGCGAGATCGCCATCGAAAAGCTGCGCCGCGTGGGCCTGAAACCGGATGTGGCCGATCTTTTCCCGGCGGAATTGTCGGGGGGGATGCAGAAGCGCGTGGGCCTCGCGCGCGCCATCGCCGCCGAGCCCGAGATCATCTTCTTCGACGAACCCACCACCGGCCTCGACCCGATCATGGCGGGCGTCATCAACGAACTGATCCGCGAGATCGTCACCGAGATGGGTGCGACCGCCATGACCATCACCCATGACATGACCAGCGTGCGCGCCATCGCCGACAACGTGGCGATGCTGCATGACGGGGTGATCCAGTGGACGGGCCCGGTCGGAAAAATGGACGACAGCGGGGACCCTTACCTCGACCAGTTCATCCACGGCCGCGCGACGGGCCCGATCGAGGCAGTGCGGTGATCCTGCGCGGCCTGGCCCTGGCGCTGCTGGTGCTTCCGTATATCATTCGCACCACCCAGACGGCCCTGGAGGGGCTGCCGGCCGATGTACGCCTGACGGCGCTGGCGCTCGGCGCGACGCGGCTTCAGAACATCCGGCATGTGCTCCTGCCGCGCTCGCTCAGCGGCATCATGACGGGCGTGATTCTTGCCGTCGGACGATGCGCGGAGGATACGGCGGTCATCCTTTTGACCGGTGCGGTCGCTGCGGCGGGGGTTCCCCAGTCGCTTCTGGGACATTACGAAGCGCTGCCTTTCTACATCTACTACATCTCCTCCCAGTACGCGAACCCCGAGCAGCTCTTGACGGGATACGGAGCGGCGCTGGTTCTGCTCGTCATCTGCCTGGGGCTTTTCGCCCTCACG